>CAZLMV010000012.1:0-23233 GCA_964560625.1 uncultured Bacteroides sp.
CTTCATGGCCTCGCTGATTGACTGCGGACTCTCCCCCCGCTCCATGGCCCGCACCGTCAGCGGCATCCGCTCCTTCTGCCGATTCCTCCAGATGGAAGGACACCTCGACTCTAACCCCGCTCTGCTCCTTGAGCTCCCACGCGCCGGATTCCACCTCCCCGAAGTCCTTGCCATTCAGGAAATTGACGCCATGATTGCCGCCATTGACCCCGCCGCCCGCGAAGCCACCCGCGACCGTGCCCTCATCGAGACCCTCTACGGCTGCGGACTCCGAGTCTCCGAGCTCATAAACCTCCAAATGGACGCCCTCTTCCTCGAAGATGGCTACCTTACCGTCTTCGGCAAAGGGCGCAAGCAGCGACTCGTTCCCTTAGGCGAAATCACCGCCGACGCCCTCTCCGCTTGGCTCGCCGAACGCGCCGACGGCAAAATCAAACCCGGCGAAGAAAACTTCGTGTTCCTCTCCCCACGCACCGGCCGCCGAATCACCCGCATCCGAGTCTTCGACATAGTCAAAGC
Source organism: uncultured Bacteroides sp. (assembly GCA_964560625.1). GTDB lineage: Bacteria > Bacteroidota > Bacteroidia > Bacteroidales > Muribaculaceae > UBA3263. The sequence goes on from CAZLMV010000012.1 coordinate 520, forward strand.
ACTCGCCTCACGCGCCGGAATTGCCCGCGAAATCTCCCCCCACACCCTGCGCCACTCCTTTGCCTCCCACCTGCTCGAAGGCGGCGCCAACCTCCGCGCAATCCAGGAAATGCTCGGCCACGAAGACATCTCCACCACCCAGATCTACATCCACATGGACCATCACCGCCTGCGCGAAGAGCTCCTCCTCCACCATCCCCGCTACTCCCCCGCCACGGCCCCATGTTAAAAAATTTTAATCCCCTCTGAACAATTCTCGAAACCGATACGTTTTAACTACAAACATAACTAACAAATTCAACTAACTAACCAAAATGAAAAAAATCATCATCGCATCTGCCGCTGCTCTCGCGCTTGCCGGCACTGCCAAAGCTGAGTTTGCTGCTCTGACTCCCAGCAAGCCCTTCGACAACTATTCTATCACCCTCAAGGGCGGCGTTGCTTCCCCCATGTGGAACCCCGCCGTTGACGCTGAAGGCAAGCACATCACCTGGCTCCGCAACATGCGCGGCGTAGCTGGCCTCGAAGTTCGCAAGCAAATCACCCCCTCCCTCGGCCTCGGCGTTGAAGGCGAAGCTTTCTTCAACACCTCCACCTTCAACCACGCTCCCTCAATGCACAACATCGTTGACCAAATCTACGTTGGTGGTTTCGGCGCAGTAAACCTCAATAACCTCTTCGCAGGCTATGCCGGTCAGCCCCGCGTATTCGAAATCGAAGCTGTTGGCGGTATCGGCTGGCTCCACACCTTCGCTCCCTCTGCTGATGGCTACGACACCAACGACCTCGGCACCAAATTTGGCGTAAACTTCAACTTCAACCTCGGCGAAGCTAAGGCTTGGACCATCTCCATCAAGCCCGCTGTGATCTACAACATCTCTCAGAACACCGCCCAGCTCAACCGCCACTACGCTACCTCTGAAATCGAAGCCGGCGTAACCTACCACTTCGGCAACTCTAACGGCACCCACAGCTTCACCTTCCAGCCCGCCGTTGACCTCACCCCCTACAACGACCAGATCAACGCCCTCCGCGCTGAAAACGCTGCCCTCGCTGCCGCCAACGCTGACGTTGTTGCCGCCAACGCTGCCCTCGCTGCTCAGCTCAACGAATGCCTCAACAAGCCCGCTGTAGTTAACACCGTAGTTGAAGAAAACAACACCCTCGAATCCGTTCGCTACGTCTACTACAAGATCGGCTCATCTGTTATCGCCGCTGACCAGAAGCCCAACGTTGAAATGATCGCTGACTACATGAAGCACAACCCCGCTTCCACCGTAGTTGTCAAGGGCTACGCCTCTAAGGACGGCAACCTCGACTTCAACCTCAAGCTCGCCGCCAAGCGCGCCGAAGCAGTCAAGACCATGCTCGTTAACAAATACGGCATCAGCGCTGACCGCATCAAAGCTGAAGGCGAAGGCATCGGCAACATGTTCAAGGAAGAAAGCTGGAACCGCGTTGCCATCTGCATCCTCAACGAAGCCGCAGAATAATCCCCCACCAACCCATACCCAAAAGGCCGGACGCCCAAGCGCCCGGCCTTTCCCATAATAAAAATCTTATAAGAATTATACCCCCGCCCGCTTAATTGGGAAGGCCCCCGGCCCGCTTAACTGGGGAGGGCACCCGCCCCCGGGTGCCCAACGGCGACAAAACTCCGCCCGAAGAATTCCTAATTTATAATTTCTAATTTATCCTCCCAAAAATCCCTCTAACCCCTTGCAAAAACCCAAATTATTTCGTAACTTTGCAAATATCAAACTAATCTCCATTACTATGGCTATGACTATCAACTCCTCCCCGGTCCTTACCGGAGAGTCCGCACAAATATTCTTTGACGAAGCTCAAAAAAAATCCCACCTCCCAGCTCCCCGTCTCTCACCCGAGCGTGAAGAAAAACTTCGCCAATTTGAGCAAGCATCTCACGACTTCTACATCCACCTCTTCGGCAAAGAAGCATGACCTCCCCCGCCGTTTCCTCCTTTGACCTCTCAGAGGAGGCTTTTCGCCTGCCTTACACTCCCGAACTGGCCGAATACTGCAATCCCTTCATTTGTCAAGACTCTGACCTTGATGACTTTTTTGCAAACGTCGCCATTCACTATGACTCGGAAATGTTAGGCAAAACCTATGCATGGGTAAAGAGATCTGACCCAAAGCATATCTTGGGAATGATTACCTTGGCCAACGATAGCGTAAAACTCAAACTCATAGCCAAATCAGCGCTCAATCGCCTCCAAAGGGGAATCACTAACACCAAACGCGGAATCAACTTCCCCGCCGTGCTCATCGGCCGTCTCGGGGTCGCCGCTGAAGATCGAGGAAAGAATCTCAACGTTGGTAGCCAAATAATTGACTTCATTAAAGAATGGTTTCGCTCCAGCAACAACAAAACCGGATGCAGATTCATCGTCGTTGACGCCTACAACAATCCCAAAACCATTCATTTCTACGAAAAAAACGGCTTCAAACCCCTCTACAAAACCGAACAAGAAGAACGCACATTCCTCGAACTTCAACCCCAAGAACCCTTAGAAACCCGCTTCATGTTCTTCGACCTCAAATCCCGCTAAGCCCCCGGGTGCCCGGCGCAGACAAACCCCCCCGCCCCGCAAAGATTGTGGGCCGAATGAAATGAGGCCTTCGCGCAGCAAAAGTCAGATTTTTTTCGTAAATTTGCAGGTATGAAAAGAAATCTCCTTACCCTGCTGATAGCTCTCATCGCGGACGTCCCCGCGGCCTTAGGCCGTGACTTCTCCGCCGCCACGCGCATCGACTCCCTCGACCGCGAAATATCCGCCGCACGCTCCCAACTCGCCGTGCTCGACTCTGACTATTACCGCCACGCCGTCTGGGGCCGCGGACGCTACACCGCCCTATCCTTCTCCCTCCTCGGCAACACCGACACCGACGCCTTCCCCCGCAATTACTCCTCCTTCGGCATCGCCCTGAGCCAAGGAACCACCTACCTATGGCCCCAAGGCGCCGGATTCGGCTCATTCCTCAAAATCGGCCTCGACATGCGCTGGGCCGACCTCGAGCTGACCTTCTACGACAAATTCCACCACCAACTCCAATTCCCCTCCGACGGCTCCCTCCAAAACCCCTCCTCGGCCCTCACCCAATATCCCGACGCACTCTCCATGCGCCGCATGAGCTTCATTGCCGGCGCCTGCGGTCCCGGCCTCGCCGTCGCCATTGCCCCCTTCTCCTGGGCCAACAACTCCATGGCATCCGTCAAAATCCAACTCTACGGACACTACATCCCCTCCTTCGGAATGATCATCAGCCAAGGCTCACCCGTTGACCGCGACTCTAACCGCCTGAAAAAACTATCCCGCGGACCACGCACAACCTCCCTGGCCTACGTCAACGCCTTCGACTTCGGTTTCAAACTCCGCTGGGCCCGATTCGCCGCCGGAGTAGAATTCCGCTGGGCCTTCGCCAACTTCCCCGCCCAAACCTACCGCTGGTTCCCCGCCGAACCCTTCCCCCTAACCCCCACCTCCACCCACCGCCGCTCCTTCTCCTCCACCCGCCTCTCCCTCGCCTACTCCTTCTAAAAAATTCCCCTAAAACTTGGAAATCCACAACCTTTTTCGTAACTTTGTGGGTGAAAAATTTTTTTTATGATGCGAGTTTGTGAGACGGAGCTGTTGCGGCTGTTGGGGCGGGAGCCTATCATGCCGCAGATGGGCGCGGCGCTCGAAGCGTTGCGCGGGCGGCGTATTTTGGTCACGGGCGCCGGAGGCAGCATCGGGGCGGAATTGTCGCGCCAATTGGCTGCCGTCGAGGAGATTGAGCTCTGCCTGATTGACCAAGCCGAGACTCCGCTCCACGAACTGTCGCTCCAAATTCCCCGCGGACGCATCGAGATTGCAAACTGCACTGACTCAGGCGAAATGGAGCGCATTTTCGCCGATTTCCGCCCGCAAATCGTCTTTCACGCCGCGGCCTACAAGCATGTGCCGATGATGGAACGATGCCCCCGCGCCGCCATTGCCAACAACGTCGGCTCCACCAAGATTTTGGCCGATTTAAGTACCCGCTATGGGGTCGAACGCTTCGTCATGGTGTCGACCGACAAGGCCGTGAATCCCACCAACATCATGGGCGCAAGTAAAAGAGCCTGTGAGCTTTACGTGCAATCCCACCCGGGGCCGACGCGCTTCGTGACCACCCGCTTTGGCAACGTCCTCGGCTCAAACGGCTCCGTAGTGCCGCTCTTTTTGGAGCAACTCGAGGCCGGGAGCCCGCTGACGGTGACCCATCGCGACGTGGTGCGCTACTTCATGTTGATTTCCGAGGCTTGCGCGCTGGTCATCCTCGCCGCGCTCATAGGCTCCGGAGGCGAGATTTTCGTCTTCGACATGGGCCAACCCGTGCGCATCGCCGACCTTGCGCGGCGAATCATCGCCCTCTGGGGAAAAGGCTATGAACGGATCAGTTACATAGGCCTGCGCCCCGGCGAAAAGCTCTATGAAGAGGTGCTGACCTCCGACGAATTGACCCTCCCCGGGCCCCACCCGCTGCTGAAAATTGCCCGCGTGCGCGCCGCCGACTTTGCCGACGTCTCCCCCGCCATTCAGGGCCTCCTAAATGCCGCCAAAGGAACTGACGCTGAGGCGGTTAAGGCCCTCAAGCGCCTCGTCCCGGAGTTTAAAAGTAACAATTCCCCCTACGAAAAATATGACGCAGAATGACCGCAGACTCATCCTCTGCATGCCCCACATGAGCGGGCGCGAAATGGAGTATATTCAGAAGGCCATCGAGGGCAACTGGGCCGTGCCCATGGGTCCGGACGTCAACGCCTTTGAGGCTGAGCTTCAGCACTTTCTGCACACGGATCGCCCGGTCGTGGCCCTCAGCTCCGGCACCGCCGCCATCCACTTGGCCTTAGTGGCCGCCGGCATCGGTCCCGGCGACGAAGTGATCTGTCAGTCAATGACTTTCAGCGCCAGCGTCAACCCCGTGGCCTACGTCGGCGCGCGCCCCGTGATGGTCGATTCCGAGCCCGAAACCTGGAACATGGACCCCTCCCTGCTGCGCCAAACCATCATAGACCGCCGCGAGGCCACCGGCAAACTCCCCAAGGCCATCATCGCCGTCCATCTCTACGGCATGGCCGCTAAAATGCATGAAATCACGGCCATAGCCCGCGAATTCGGCATCCTCCTGATTGAAGACGCCGCCGAAGGCTTCGGCTCCGAATATTGCGACAAAATGGCCGGAACCATGGGCGATTTCGGCATCCTCTCCTTCAACGGCAACAAGATGATCACCACCTCCGGCGGCGGCGCCCTGGTCTGTCCCGATGCCGCGACGGCCCGCCGAGTGATGTTTTTCGCCACCCAGGCCCGCGAAGGTTACCCCTACTATCAGCATGAGCACGTGGGCTTTAACTATCGCCTGAGCAACATCTCTGCCTGCATTGGCCGCGCCCAATTAGAAATTGCCGCCGACCACCTCGCTCACCACCGCCGCGTCAACGAAATTTACCGCGAACTCTTTGCCCAAACCGCCGCCGTGGAGGTCCACACCGACCCCTCCGAAGAGTGGCACTCCAACTACTGGCTCTCAACCATCCTCCTTGCCCCCGACGCCAAAGTCAAAGGCCGAGAACACGCTTATTCTCAGCCTATTAGCGGCGCTATCGGCGGCGCCGCGGGAGTCACAGCCGCCGTCACTGATCCCCACACGGCCGTGGAGCCCGACGCCGACGTCGAAGCCCTGCGAATGGCCCTTGCCGAGGCAAACATCGAAAGCCGCCCGCTCTGGAAGCCCATGCACTGCCAACCGGTGTTTGCCGACTGCCCCGCGGCGGTTAACGGCGTGAGTGTCAGCCTTTTCCACCGCGGCCTCTGCCTCCCCTCCGGCCCTGACATCACCGAGGCCGACCAGCGCCGCATAGTCTCCCAAATCCTCAAAAATATTTACTGACCCCTCTGAAGCTCTGAAATATGAAGAAACTCCTTATAAGTCTGCTCGTTATCCCCGCCATGGGCGCCGCCGTGGAGCCCTCTGACTTGGTCTCGGCCTTGGAAAATGATACCATCTATGCCGGGCGCGTGGATTATTCGGTGACGCTCCCTCAGTCGGCCGACGAGGTGCGCTATGTGGTTGATATTCAGAGCGTAGGCGCGGGCAGCTGGCTCATTGACTGGCGCGACACTGACCATGACCAAACCGGCTGGTCCGCCCAATCCGGCGGCGATTACTATAACTTCCGCGCGCGGCGCCTTCAGGAAATCCACGCCGGATGGGACAAGCAGCAGCTCCCCCGCGCCCAATTTTCCGAGCTCATTCCCGAAAACATCGGCGCCCAGCTGCGCGAAATCATCGCCAACCCAGCGCAATATGAAGTCACCCTCAACGAGGAGCCTAACCAACTGACTATGCGAGTGATACGCAAAGCCGCCGACATCACCGACGCCGAACTGACCTGGACCTTTGACCCCTCCACCCTCCGCCCCCTCAAATATGCCGCCGAATTTAACCCCGGCCAAATCAGCGAGCATCAGGTCTACGCCTCCTATTCCCCGCTGGACCAAACAGTTACGTCCATATCCGAAGCCACCCTCAAAAATCGCTATCCCGACGCCTTTACCAACTATCGCCAAAGCAACTTCGCCATTGAGCAAATGCGCGGCGAGCCCCTCCCCGCTTTCTCCATCCAGTTAGCCTCGGGCCAGGGGCGCCTGACCCGCGAGCGCGGCCAAGAGTTTCGCCAGCCGACACTCCTTGTGCTCCTCGAGTCGGAATCCGCCCTCGCCCCGGAGCTCGTCGACGCCGTGCGCCAAGCTGCCGACCAATCGCCCCGCGAAATAGAAATAATCTGGGCTTGCATGGAACGCAATCCCCGCTCTGCCGCCGAGCTCCTCGGTCCTGACCGGCCCGGCGAAACGGCCCTCATAGGCGCCAAAAAACTTGCCGCCGACTGCGGCGCCGCAGCCCTCCCCGTAATCATGGTCTGCCGAGCGGACGGCACAGTGGCCGATCTCGCCATAGGTCTGAACAAAGACACCCGCACCGACGTTATACAGATGATAACGAAACTCTAAAACACACTTACTCACCCTCAAACTATTTACTTACTATGGAAACCATCTACTTTCAGGGAAACCCGATTCATACTTATGGCACTCTTCCCCCCGTCGGCGAAAAAGCACCCTGCTTCACCCTCGTTGACACCAACTTAAAGGAACTCCGCTGCACCGAATTTCAGGGCCGCAAGCTGATTCTCAACGTCTTCCCGAGCCTCGACACGGAAGTCTGCGCCATGTCCGTGCGTAAGTTCAACAAAGAGGCCGCGTCGATTCCTGACGTGACCGTGATCAATGTGTCCATGGACCTTCCCTTTGCGGCCAAGCGCTTCTGTGCCGCCGAAGGCATCGATAATGTCATCGTGGCCTCAGCCTTCCGCTGCCCCATGTTCTCTCAGAAATATGGCCTCCAGATCATCGACGGACCCCTTGCCGGCCTCTTGGCCCGCGCCGTGATCGTGGTCGACGGCGAGCGCAAAATTGTCTACGAGCAATTAGTCGACGAAATCGGCACTGAGCCCGACTATCGCGCAGCCCTCGAAGCCGCCCGCAAAATCAACTGATTCAAAAAATAGCTAAGATAGCTACCATAGCTAAGGTAGCTATTTTAGCTATTTTAGCGCCTGTTAATAAACTGTTGAAAAGCGGTTCAAAAGCGGTTGAAATCGGGGCGCCGGGTGTTGATTTTCGCAGGGGTCAAAATCAGTGTTTACAGGAATTAACATGTTTTTGGGTAGTAATTAACGGAAATGTCAGGATTTTTTATTAACTTTGCCTGTTGTTAACAGACTGTTGATAACTCGGAGTCAGCTCTGATTATCAGTTTTTTAGGCTGTTAATAACTCGTTAAATACTGTTGATGACGTTTAATAACTCAAAAAAGCAAGCATTTGCCCGAAAAGTTATCAAGCATTTCAACAGCCTTTATTCTTTCTTTTAAAATTCTTTTTTAAAAAAACTTATGAAAGAAAAAATAGAGCGACTGAAAAAGGAGCGCAATGCCGTGATCTTGGCCCACTACTATGCGCGGCCGGAGATTCAGGACCTCGCCGACTTCATCGGCGACTCGTTGGCGTTGGCGCAGATTGCGTCGACGCTCAAGGAGCCGGTGATCGTCATGTGCGGCGTGAATTTCATGGCTGAGACGGCGAAGATTCTCTGCCCGGAGAAGACGGTTTTGTGTCCGGATCTGAATGCGGGCTGCTCGCTGGCCGATTCATGTCCGGCGCCCGAATTTGAGGCCTTCATTAAGGCTCATCCGGGCCACACGGTGATCAGCTATGTCAACACGTCGGCTGCCGTCAAGGCCCTGAGCGATGTCCTTGTGACCTCCTCAAATGCGCGCAAAATCGTCGATTCTTTTCCCAAGGATGAGCCGATAATCTTCGGCCCGGACCGCAATTTGGGCAATTATATCAACTCCGTGACGGGGCGGCAGATGGTCCTCTGGGATGGTGCATGCCATGTCCACGAGGAGTTTAGCGCCGAAAAGATTGCGGCGCTGAAGGCCGAGCATCCCGCGGCCAAGGTGTTGGCCCATCCGGAGTGCCGGAAACCGGTGCTTCTGCTTGCCGACGTCGTGGGCTCCACGGCAGCGCTGCTGAAGGCGGCCACTGAGGCCCCGGAAGGCGCCGAGTTCATCGTGGCCACCGAGAGCGGCATCCTCCACGAAATGAAGCGCCTGAACCCCACCAAGACGTTCATTCCCGCCCCTCCGGAGGACTCCACATGCGCCTGCAATGACTGCGCCTTCATGAAGCTCAACACCTTGGAAAAGCTCGCCGCATGCCTCGAAAACATGTCGCCTCAGGTGGAAGTGGACCCGGCCCTCGCCGCCGCCCGCAAACCCATCGACCGCATGCTGTCACTATCGTAAAAGGCTCAAAGGCCTTTTACGATAGTGTTTAATGTTTAAGGTATAAAGTTTAATGAACTTTTTCCTTCAAACCAACCTTAAACCTTAAACGTTAAACCTTAAACCCAAGCCATAGGCTTGTATTAAACATTAAACCTTAAACACAAGCGTAAGCTTGTATTAAACTTTAAACCTTAAACACAAGCGCAAGCTTGTATTAAAAAAAAATGGATAAATATCATCAGGCTATAGCCGACTCTCAAGTGACCGTTAACGACGCCGAAGTGAGCGCCGCAGTTGAAAAAATCCTCGCCGAGCATCTCGCCGAAAACCTCAATGAGGAAGTCTATAAGCAGATCCTCAACAGTATCGACCTGACCACGCTGACCTCTACGGACTCCCCGCAGAGCGTGGCCAACTTTACCGAGCGCGTCAATGCGTTTGATAATGAATATCCGCAGTATCCCAACGTGGCTGCTATTTGCGTCTATCCGAACTTCGTGCCGGTGGTTCGCACGGTGCTCGACGTCACCGGGGTGAACATTGCCGCCGTCAGCGGTGCCTTCCCTTCGTCGCAGACCTTCATTGAGGTCAAGGTGGCCGAGACCGCCTTAGCCATTGAAGGGGGTGCCGACGAAATCGACATCGTGTTTAACCTTGGCAACTACCTCGACGGCGACTATGAAGAGGTTTGCGACGAAATCGCCGAGCTCAAGCATGCCTGCCGCGGCGGCCGCCTGAAGGTAATCCTCGAAACCGGCGCCCTCAAAACCGCCGAAAACATCAAGGCCGCGTCAGTTCTGAGCCTCTATGCGGGTGCTGACTTCCTCAAGACCTCCACGGGCAAGGAATATCCCGGCGCATCGCTCGAAGCCGCCTACGTAATGGCCCAATGCATCAAGGAATACCACGAAAAGACCGGCACGATGGTCGGCTTCAAGGCTTCCGGCGGCATCCGCACCACCGAAGACGCCGTGAAATATTACACCATCATCAAGGAAGTGCTTGGCGAGCAGTGGCTCACCAACGAATACTTCCGCATCGGCGCCTCCTCGCTGGCCAACAGCGTGTTAGCGTCGCTGACCGGCGAAAAAGACATTAAATTTTTCTGATAAAAACAGACTCATAAATGGAAAAATTCTGGATCATCGTTGACGGTCGTCCGCAGGGACCCTTCACCCCCGAGCAACTCAAACTGCGCCGCGACTTTACGGCTCAGCTGCCCGTTTGGAGCAGCGGCATGGCCGACTGGACCGTGGCCGCGGAAGTGCCCGTGTTGGCTGCTCTCTTAGAGGAAGTTGCCGCCGAGGAAGTCTTGGTAGAGGAGCCCTCCCAAATCTCTCAAGAACATCAATCTTCCCAACCTTCCCAAGAGCCCTCCCGGCAGCCACAGCCCCGCTTAGGCGGCGGCTTCACTCCCGCCATGGCCATGCAGGTGCCTTCCGAGCCGATGCCCGCGAGCTATTTGGCCTGGAACATCATCATGACCCTCTGCTGCTGCATGCCCGTGGGCGTCATCGGCATCATCTTCTCGGCGCGCGTGGCCCAGAAATGGCAGCGCGGCGACCTTGAGGGCGCGCGCAAGTCAAGCGAACGCGCGGCGTGGTGTCTGATTCTGTCGTTTGTGCTCGGCTTGGTGGGTTGGCCCTTCCAGATGCTTTTCCAAATGGCAAGCTTATGATTCTGCGAATCAACGGATTGCGCTTTTATGCCTATCATGGCGTGCTTGACCGCGAGCAGAAAGTGGGCCAGCTCTTTGAGGTGGACCTTTGCCTCGAAGTCAGCGGCTATGACGGGTCAGATTCGCTGGAGAAGACGGTGAACTATGCCGAGGTCATCGGCGTTGTAAAAGAAGAGATGGAGCAGCCTTCGCGCCTGATTGAGCACGTCTGCAGCCGCATCTGCCGCCGTCTGCGCCGCGACTTCCCCGCCCTGGCCGGCGGCTCAGTCACCGTCAGCAAGCTCCACCCCCCGGTCGAAGCCGAACTCGCCTCCTGCTCAGTTCAGCTCGAACTCTAATTCTTATAAATCTTATAACTCTAATAATTCCAATAACTCTAATAAATCTCATAACCAACATGGACAAAATAAGTTATGCACTTGGACTGAGCATGGGAAATAACTTCCGTGCATCAGGAGTAGAGAAAATCAACGTCAAGGACTTTGCCGACGGCGTGGCCGCCGTGTATGGCGAGCAGACCCTTCAGATGACCTACGACGAAGCCAAGCAAGTGATTCGCGACTATTTCCAGGAAATGGAAAAGAAGAATCAGGAAGCCGCCGCTGCCGCCGCCAAGGTCAACGAAGAAGCCGGCAAGGCCTATCTCGAAGAAAATGGCAAGCGCCACGAAGTTGTGACCCTCCCCTCCGGCCTCCAATATGAGGTCATCGAGGAAGGCAAGGGCCCGAAACCCGAAGCAGGCGACCAGGTGAAGGTGCACTACACCGGCCGACTCATTGACGGCACCGTGTTTGACAGCAGCGTGGAGCGCGGCGAACCCGCCACGTTTGGCGTGACCCAGGTGATTCCCGGATGGGTTGAAGCTCTGCAGCTCATGCCCGCCGGCTCTAAATGGCGCCTCCACATCCCTTCAAACCTCGCCTATGGTCCTCAGGGTGCCGGCGGCGTGATTGGCCCGAACTCCACTCTGATTTTCGACGTGGAACTGCTTGAAGTTCTTGGCAAATGAACCTGCGCAGACTGACTCTTTTAGCGGCGACTTCCTGGCTCCTGAGCCTTGGAGGCGCCGCTTCCTTTGCTGAGGTCAGCGGCGACATCAACGACGCCGCAGCCACCCTGATAGGCTCCTCCATGCGCGACCTCTATCAGACGCTTCAGCAAAGCGGCGTAACCATTGATCCTCAGCGTTTTGCCGACGCCGCAGTGCGCTGCTTCATGGGCGACACCCTTGGCGGATATGACTACATCACGGCCGAGACGGCAGTGCGCACGCTGGTCAACCCCGCGCCTGCGCCCTATGCCGTGGCCGACGAAGCCGCCGAAATAGCCTGGGTGGAATCCAAGGCCTCACTTCCGCGCGCCGAAAGGCTCGACGACGGCATCATCCTTCAGCGCCTGGTGGAAGGCTCGGGCGACTGTCCCGCCGCGGGCTCGACGGTCAAAGTGCTCTACGCCGGACGCCTCAGCGACGGAACCACCTTCGACGAAACCGACGCCCCCATAGACCTCCCCTTGGGTCGCCTCATTCCCGGTCTTGCCAAAGCCATCGAAAAGATGCACTTCGGAGGCACCTACCGCGTCTTCATCCCCCCGAAGATGGCCTACGGCTCCGAATCCGTCATGGACCTCATCCCCGCCAACTCCGCCCTCGACTTCACCCTCGACCTACTCCCGCAGACACCCTAACGGGACCACCCATACCCCATCCTGACGCCGGTAAGCATACTCGCCGCCCGTCAAAACCATCATAAAGGAGGGGCTGCCCATCTTTTCCGAGTCTATTTTTTCGGAGAGCTTAATCAAGTGGGCAGCAGCCTCTTCTATTTGTTTCTGACCCATTTTGACCTCCACGGGCGCCCAGCGGCCATCGCGCAGAGAGATGATCATGTCGGCCTCGAGTTCGTTTTTATCGCGGTAATGGTAGATGTCTCCATCGTTGGCCTGGGCATAGACTCTGAGGTCTCTGACGCAAAGCGACTCAAACATGAAGCCGAAGCTATTGAAATCTTGCAGCAGTCGGTCAGGGCCTATGCGCAGCGCCGCCGCGGCAATTGAAGGATCAACAAAATGACGCTTAGACGAGGTGCGCAGGGCGGTTTTTGACCGCATTGAGGGCGCCCATGCCGGGACGTCTTCAATCACGAAAATGCGCCTCAGAGCGTTCAAATAAGAATCCAACGTGGGCATTGACATTCCGGTCTCATCGGGTCCGAAATCAGACAAAATGGTTGCATTTGAGGTCATAGTAGAGATGTTGCGCGCCAATGACCGGAGCAGAGTCAGTACTCTCTGCGGATTGCGTTTCAGACCGTCCACGCGGCTGACGTCTTCTTCCACTATAGCATCGACATAGTTCCTGGCCACGTCCAAGGCATATTCTCGCGGCATGGAGAGCGACATCGGCCAGCCTCCGCGGCAAATCAAATAGGATATATCTTCAATCGAAAGGGGGGACTTGGCGCCCTCTTCCTGCGTTCCTTCAAAGAGAGCTTTAAGGGATACTTCGCCAGTGGAATCTTTAGATTCAAAAAGGCTCATGGTGCGCATCATCATTCGCGAGATTCGCCCCGTGCCGGTATGGGCGGTGGATTTTTCCAAAGGCACTGCCGAGCCGGTCAGGATGAATAGCCCCTGGCGTCGGCGGCGGTCCACTTCGTATCTGACAGCATCCCAAATCACCGGGGCCATCTGCCATTCGTCGATGAGTCGCGGATTTTCGCCCTCTAAGAGTAACGAGGGCTTCGTGTCGGCCATGGCCAAGTAGGCGGCCGATTGGTCCGGTTCCTGCATGTAGATCACGCTTCGGGCAAATTGCTCGGCGCTCATGGTTTTGCCACACCATTTGCAGCCGGTAATCAGTACGGCGCCGGAGGTGTGGAGTTTGCGGTCAAGGAGTTTGTCGCTGATACGGGGGTAATATTCTAATATTTCACTCATAAAGCATTCAATTTGATTCGTTTACGCCCACAAAGATAAGCAAAAAAGCCGAAACCTCCAAACAAAACTTTATGATTTGGCCGGGATTTACTTTATGGTTTGGCTGGGATTTACTTTATGATTTGGCTGAAAGGCCTCATTTCATTCGGCCCACAATATTTTGTAATTTTTAATTTTTTTTGTAACTTTGCGGGGTGTAAATTATTTTAAATCAATTAAATCTATGAAGAAAGTTTTGTTTGTGGCGGCTTTTGCCGTTGCGTTGAGCGTCTGCTCTTGTGGGGCCAAGGCTACCGAGAGCGAGGGTTCTGCTGCTCCTGATGAAGTGGCAGAAGTGGAAGAAGCACCCGTGGAGGAGTTCACCACTCCCGATTTGGATCTTTTAGGAGTGAAGGGTCATGTCAAGGACATTACCAATGATGGGGTGATTTATGCCGTGTTTAATGAGGATGGTACCCTCGAAAAGTATGGCAATAACGACAAGATTTCCCATATCGAGCGCAATGCCGACAATCAGCTGACGTCGTTTCTCGGCGCTGAATGGATGGAAGTAACCTGGGAAAATAATCGCCCGGTGACCATCGTGAATTCTTATAACGAGTTGAAAATGACGTTCAAGCATACGTATGGCGACAATGGCCAGATTGAGAAGATCGTTGTCGTTTACGAGGACTTTATCGACGAAACGGAAACCACAACCACAATAGTTCAGGAAATTACCTATCCGGAGGATGCTTTTGACGCCCATGGCAATTGGGTGAAGAGAACGGTTACGACCCCAGAGAGCACCTACACGGAGACCCGCAAGATTACCTATTTTGAGTAATTTCTCGAGGAGCCGCCGGAAGCGGTTCCGGCTTTTGATAGCCCCGTGGTTTGCCGCGGGGCTTTTTTATGCCCTCCCCGGTTAAGACATCACTTCACTTGCGAAGGAAATATTTTTTATTTTGTATTTTTTATTTTTCATTTATTTTTTATTTTTCATTTTTTGCGTAAATTTGCAGTCCTAAAAGTGTATATGTTATTATGAAAAAGGTAATTTTTGGAGCATTGGCTGCGATGCTGATTTGCTCTTGTGGCGGCGAAAAACAGTCGGCCGCCGATGAATCCCAGTCGTTGGATGACCTGCTGAGCGAGCGCTTGGAGAAGGCCAAGACGTGGGAGGATTCCGTGATTGCCGTTGAGGGCACGTTCCTTGGCGGTTATTATCGCTATTTGCTGAATGAGGTCCCGGGACTGGACCGCGAGTCTGTGGTGATGAAAGACGTGGAGCGCGGAATTCGCCAGGTCATGGCTGCCGATTCTGCCGACATGAGCTATATCTACGGCTTGCAAATCGGCATGCAGCTGCGTCAAACCTACTTGGAAAACATTGAGAATCAGCCCATGGACAAGGGCAAGTTCATGGAGCAGTTCATGAAGACTTTCCGCATCGACAGCCTCCCCTTGGATCAGCTCCAGCAGCTTGGCAACCAGTTTGAGGATATGATGGCCGAAGTGGCTCAGCGCCATCAGGCCGAGGTGGAAAAGGAGATTTTCAATAGCGCCGAGGCCGAGCAAAACCGCATTATCGGCCAGAGTTTTGCGTCGAAATTCCAGTCAAATCCCGATTTCAGCCAAATTGAAAACACCGGCATTTACATGTCGGTGCAAGAAGAGGGCACGGGCGAGTTGCTGCAGGATAATGACCGCGTGAAGGTTACTTACACGGTGCTCCACCTTGGCGGCGAACCCGTTGAAAACGGCGTGGAGAAGGCCATGTTCCCCATGCGCGCCTATAACCCGATGCTGACGGCGGTGCTCAAACACATGCGTCACGGCCAGAAGGCCCACTTCTTCATCCCCTACGAGTATGCTTACGGCATCCAGGGCAATCCCGGCTACGGCATAGGTCCCTGCGAGAGCCTCTACCTCGACGTCGAAGTCTTATAACCGGCGGGAGGATTGGAAATCGCGGAAGGCCGAGAATGTGTCGGCTATCGCTGCGAGGGAATTTCGCGTTTGAGCATCAAAGAGCTGCGCGGAGTTCCCTCCGTCGTTGTTTCCGCGCAGGGCGTTTGAGATTCCGCTGATGCGGTCAAAGAATTGCATCTGGATGTTGAGCAGCTCGTAGGCGCCGCAATCGCTCGGATTGGTGACCACCTGCTTGGGTCCCTGCGAGCCGAGGCGCGGAAGGTAAGGAATCACGCCGTCGAAGCTCGACCAGCGCTCGGCCACTTGCTCGAGGTTGCAACTCTCGCCCAACTCATCCTCGGGAAAGAGGAGCACACCCTTGGCCGACGTGGTCATCATGTTATCCACCTGATTGACAAGGCGATTGACGAACTTCTGCTGGTCCACCAACCCCGCCACGAAGGAGTGAATCTCGCCGTCGAGCAGCGGATAGAACTTCACGGCAAAGGGATGATGCTCGGCCTCGCGGCGCGTCAATTCGAAGCCTGAGGGGGTGAGGAAGCGGCCAATCCAGCGGGTTTGCATTTCGAGTTTGAGGGTGATTTTGGGCCTGCCGGTGCGCTTATAGATGCGATTCAGGCGGGCTATTTCGGGGAGCTCGCGCTCACTGACGGTGAGCATCTTTGCGCGGCTGCGGTCGTGGCAGCGATACACCTCCGAGATTTCGCGCGTCCAGACCTCCGTGATCAGGCATCGCTCAAACCCCGGGGTGCGATCCGTGGCCTCCATCAGCAGGCGCTGACGCAGTTCCTGCGCCGCCTGACGCGAGCCGCACGCCAAGCGCCCGATGGCCTCGCCGAGGCTCCAGTCGTGGCGCATGCCGATGATTTCGATGTCGAGGGCACGCGGGTCGCGCAGAGGGTAGGCAAAGAAGTTGGCCGGGCTGACATTGTCGACCCACGTCAGCTCCTCCTCAAACCCCGGGCGGCGCTCGCGGCTGATGTGTTGAATCGCCGCGCCGGAGATGAGAAATTCCTCAAACATGCGTGCATCCAATTCGCTCAATCGGTTATGATCATCCTTGGCCGCGGGCGTCTGCTCGCGGAAATGGCCCACCAAGGTCTTGACTAACTGATGGATAAGATTATTGGTCAGATGCGGGCGCCCGGACTGATCAGGGAGGTCCTGGAGCTGGCGCCCGAAGGTGAATTCCTTGAGCAGGGCGCGATTTTTGCGGAAGGAGCTCAGGGCGGCCTCCGCCTTGTTGATTTGAGTAAGCATAAAGTCGGATTAAAGGGCTGAATCGTCAAAAATATAAACTGCGGGGGAAATATCCATGGCTGCAAGGACCTCGCGCACGGCTCCCTGGGCGCCTCTGACGGCGGCACGCTCGGGACTGAGCCTCCACGCCGCCGGACGCTGCTCATAGGGGTTAAAATTGCTCTGAAGGGCATCCGGCGAGACCTCCACGGGGAATTCCCACCCCGCAAACCAAACGGAGAGGATGCGGCGGCAGCCCTCGGGGCCGGTGATGACCATGCGGCCGTCGCTCAGGGCGTCGACCTTACATGTGGAGGTCACGTCGACCGGCGCCAAGGCCGAGCGCGGGCCGCCGTCAAGGAGCTCCAAGTACCATCGGCGCATTTCTTCGGTGAGCATGGCGTCGACGTCGGGCCCGTCCGTGCGCTGCACCACACAGTCGAGCCTCAGGGGCTCGACCATGCGTTTGCGGCGCCAGAGTTCCAGCATCTGGCTCTGAGTGAGTGTCTGCTTCATCAGTCTTGGGCTTTGACGATTCGGCAATGAGCCTGCGGATGGCGCAGCACGAGGCAGGAAATCTCGGTCATCACTACGGCCTCAGTGTTGCGCTGGCCGGAGGTGCGCAGGTCAAGGGTCTCGGCCTTGAAGGGCGTGTGGACGTACTTGGTCAGGTATTCGGGGTCGATGATGATGCCGTCGTCGGTGTGGCCGCAGGAGTCGAGCACCTCCGAGTGGATCACGTAGAGAGTGCCGAACTTGGTGACCATCTCGCTGAAGTCCATGCCCCAGATGCTCACTTTTTGCTCTGACATCATCACGCGCTGGGTGCTCTCGGCCGTCAGCAGGCTCAGGCGCTCAATGAGCTTGGTGCCGCCCACCAAGACCTTGCGCTTGCCGCTGTTATGGCCGGTGAAGGCTTTGGCCATGATTTCGGTCCATTCCTTGGCCGAAATGGTGTCGGCCGCATAGGTTGCTTCCTTGCCGGCCTGGCCCCAGATGCCGCCCGTGAGGTAGACTTCACATTTCTTTGCGGGGTCGGTAAACACTGCCTTATGGCCGAAGAGGAATGAGCGCTCCATGCCCAAACGCATGTCGTAGATGGCCACTTCCTCCTGGTCAGACATGGTCCAGCCCACTTCCTTGTTGGAGCGCGTCAGCAGGGTTGACTGCTCAATCTGGGTCTTGAAGATCTGGCAGTAGTTTTCCTTCTTTTCGGGAAGGGTTTCATACTGTCCGGTCTGCACGTCGAGCTCGCCGGCGGCGCGGCCCATGCGCATCACCACGGAGTTTTTGTCAATTCTGGGCACCTTGGGTTTGCCGCTGTCGGGGTCCACGAAGGGGTTGATGGGGCGGAGGTTGATGGTCATCTTTGCGCGGTCAATGCTCATGACGTAGAAAATCATGGGCGCACCTTCGTGGTCATCGATGCCGCCGATCATCACGGTTTCGCTGACGTCGAAGGCGGAGGGTTTGCTGACTTTGAGGCTTATTTCCTGCTCTTCGTCGTTGATGGCAAATTCCATGAAGTTGGCGGTGGTGCGCGCTTCAAAGTCGCGCATGGCAAGGGCATAGTAGCCCACCTTCATGCTGTTGACGGGACGCGCCTGGGTGAAGCGCGAGATTTGGTCGATGGGGGTCGACATGGGGCGCAGCTTGGTCAGGCGCTGGTCAATGTCGTTTTTGAGGAGTTCGGGAGCCTGCTGTGCGGTCGTTTCGATAGTTTGAATCATAGTAAAATTAAAAATACAAAGTTAAAAAAATACAAAATATAAACTGATTGCTCCAATTATTCCGATTGTTCCGATTGCTCCAATCAGGAAAGTTGCTCCCAAACCGAGCGATTGGGCCGGGCGAGGATTTGGAAGCCTTCTTCGGGGGGTTCTTCCTGCGGGGCCTGTTCCCAGACTCCCGGGCGGTGCATTTCTTCTTCGATTCGGGCGTTGAGCCCGCGCTGATATCCGCGCTCTTCGGCTTCGGTCAGCAGCTCTTTGAGTTTTTCTTCTTCCATGATGTTTGGTGTGATGTTTGTTGGTAAAAAGTTGTAAAAACGTTGGCAAAATTACAACATAAATTGGCAAAATGCAAATTTTTTTACAACTTTTTTCAAAATTTTATCTGCACAAATCGGCTCCCGGGCGCCACCAATCCGGCGAAACCGACTGACACATACGGCCTTTGAGGCGAATAAATTTTCACCCTCAGCGGCGCGTTAATTTGTCCGCTCAGGCGCAGCCTATTCACCGGCTGCACGGCCCCGCCGCCGTCAGCGGCCAAGGTCAGCTCCAAGCCCTGCACATGCTCCGAATCGAGCATCCACTCGGCCTCGCAGCTTCTAAAATCGGCCTCGAGTCGGCGGCTCCATTCCACATGGCTCGGCTTCTCCAACTCTTGATGAAGATCGCGCAACGCCCCGGCGGTGTCGATGGCCAAACCGTCGGCCTCAAAGCGCGCGGCATGCAGGTCGGTGCGCAGCGTGCACTTCATCGAAGGCAGCGCAACTGTGGCCGTCTGCCGCCCGGCCGTCGACGCTATCCAAAGCTCCGCGAAGGCTGACGAAAAGCCAACGGAGGCCACCGCAAACGGCGCCTCTAAGGCCTCCAATCGCGACCCCTTGAGGCGCAGCAATTCGCCGCGGCTATCGGCAAAATATATCGCGTCAAAAGCCTGAGCCACAGCCTCCGGGCCGCTCACTCCGCAGCCATGAATCTGCTGCGACGAGATGGCCCGCAGCGTCCGGTCGATGCTCACGGCATAGACCCCATCCTCGGCAAACACTAAGAGATGATAGCGCCCGTAATTCCATCCGCCGGAATTACCTACGGGCGCCATGATGGCATGGATTTTCCCGGCCGAAACCTTGGCCGAACCCACCGGACTCAGGGGCGACAGCGCCGGCGCCGCGAGCAAAATTCCCGCCTGGCGCGAATCGGCATAAACCACCGCCGAGCCGCCGCGATAGGCACACACGGCATTCGGCTCGCCGACGCTCTGAGTCCACCCGGCGCCCGAGTCTAAAGCACTGATGCCTAAGGTGATATCCACGCCGTCAAGAGGGTTGTCAATACGGGCAATTACTCGTGCCTCGGCCGCAAAAGCTGCCCGCGTACGCTCCTTTAGGGCGTTGAGGCTCGCCGCATCGCCGCCCAAGGGGGAGATGAAGAGAGTCGACGTCTGCGAGTCGGTCATGTTAAACGCCCCCGCGGCGCCGTTGATATACTTCAGCGGCTCCGAGGCAAGGATTTCGATTTTTGCGGCTCGCTGACGGCGCCAGGAGTCCTCGCTGCGCGGAATTTGCAGGCGCACCTCGTAGGTGTCGACCGTCAGCGTGGCGCCCGAGCAGGAGGTGAATTTGCCGTCTTTGCGCGTCAGAATCATCTCCACTCCGCGCAGACCCTGAAAGCCCCCGCTCCCCTGAATCAGCATCGGCTCCGAGCGCGAAATGACCTTCCCGCCGCCGTCTAAAATCTGCCAGGCCATCCACACGGGTTGCACGCGCCGCCCGGCGCTCCCGGCGCGATTTTCCACGGCCTCAAATGCCGCCGAGAGCGATTGATAGGCCTTGACCTGGTCGCCCGCCGTCAGACTGCCCGAGGCGCGCGGATAGTTGCCGCTAAGTTTCAGCGCCTCAACGGATTGCTCCAAGGGAAACTCGCCCGTGGCCTCGAGCCGCACTTCCGACTTCAGGGGCGTGAATTTTCCACGCAGCTCGCTGTCAATGAGCCATTCGGGCGCCGAGTTGGTGGTCAGGATGATGCAGTCGTCGCCCGGCCCTTCGGTCAGCAATGCTCCGAAGGGCGAGCTCAGCGACCCAATCAATTGACCATCAATCATTAAGTCGTGCCTATCGGCGCCGATGCTCAAAATGCGCCCCGAGGGGAGGCGGAAGTTGCGCGCGCCCGCCTCGGCTTGAATCGTCGGCGGAACGCCGCAGGGGGTCAACGCGCCGCCGCGCTCACGTAAATTTGCGGCGTAATTGCTTGATTGACTGACTTCTGCAAGTTTCGGTAAATTAAATCTCAACTTCATGGTGTGTTTGTTTGTTATAATAATGTCAAAAGAAAAACGCAAAATTAATACCAAAATTTACCGGAAACCGCAAAATTTGTCGTAACTTTGCAAAATCAGAAACTATATGCTTAACTTTACACCCATAGCCAAACCATTTTTCATCGCTCGTGCTAATTCTTTGAGTCGCCATGCTGATGATATTGAGAAAGTTCAGAAAGAGACACTTGCTCGACTTCTCTATGCTGCTCGCAACACGGAAATAGGCCGCCAATATGACTTCAAGTCGATTAATTCGCCTGCGGAGTTTGCCGAGCGCGTGCCCATGCGCCCTTATGAGGAAATTCGCCCCATGGTAATGCGCATGGTGGCCGGCGAGAAAGATGTGCTCTGGCCCGGTGTGACGCGGCGTTTTGCCCAAAGTTCCGGCACTTCCGACGGCCGCTCGAAGTTCATCCCCGTGACCGACGAATCCCTGCGCTGGAATCATTACGCAGGGTCGTCAACCGTTGTGGCTCAGTATCTTAAGCTTTACCCTGACAGCAAAATCTTCGGCGGCAACTCGTTCATTCTCGGCGGCTCGTTTGCCACGGCCCTTACCGACGTTCCCGCCGGGGTTCACGTGGGCGACCTTTCCGCCAATATGATTGACGCAATGCCCTCATTAGCAGGCGCTTTCCGCGTGCCCCGCTCGAAGGATGTGGCCCTCATGGCCGACTGGAAAGCGAAGCTCCCGGCCTTAGTCGACGCAAGCATCAAGGCCGATGTGCGCTCCATTTCCGGTGTCCCGTCGTGGTTCCTGACCGTCATTCGCGAAGTCATGGCCAAGGCCGGCGCAACGTCGATCCATGAAGTGTGGCCCAACCTCGAGGTGTTCTTCCACGGCGGCATCTCCTTTGATCCCTATCGCGCACAATATCAGGCCATTACTGACCCGAAGATGCGCTATCTCGAAACCTACAATGCCTCCGAAGGATTCTTCGCCGTTCAGGACCTCCGCGAGCCCGGCGCAATGATGTTGCTCCCCGACGTAGGCATCTTCTATGAGTTTGAACCCCTCGGCGGCGGCAAGCCCGTGCCCGCATGGGAAGTGCAGCAAGGAAAGGTCTACGCCCTCATCCTCTCCGCCCCCAACGGCCTCTGGCGCTATTCCACCGGCGATACCGTAAAAATCGAGTCCGTGGCTCCGCTGCGCATCTCCATTGCCGGCCGCACTAAGCTCTTTATCAACGCTTTCGGCGAGGAATTGATGGTCCATAACTCCGACGCCGCACTGACCTCCACCTGCAATAAACTCCACTGCCAGGTCAGCGACTACACCGCCGCGCCGGTCTACACCACCGACCATAGCCGCGGACGCCACCAGTGGCTCGTCGAATTCAATGGCTATCGCCCTGATATCAAGACCTTTGCACGCGAACTTGACAACAATCTTTGCCACGAAAATTCCGACTATGCGGCCAAGCGCGAGGGCTCCATTTTCCTCGACCCCGTGGAGGTAATTCCCCTGCCCAAAGGCACCTTTGACTCCTGGCTCGCCTCCACTGGCAAGCTCGGCGGACAGCGCAAAGTGCCCCGCCTCTGCCCCGACCGACGCATCGCCGACGCCATACTTCAGACCGTATGATTCCGCCCGTTGCCGACATCCACACGCATAACCCCTTAGCTAACAACGCGATAATCAACCTTAACCGCCTCGAGACGCCCCCGCGCCCCGAGGCGCTCTACTCCGTCGGCTGGCATCCTTGGTGGGGCACCGAAGAGGTTGATTTTGAGTGGGTTGAGCGTATGGCTCGACACCCGCAGGTGGTTATGATCGGCGAATGTGGCATCGACCGACTTCGCGGAGGCGACAATCAGGCCCAGATTGACCTGACGCGCCGCCATGCCCTCCTTGCCGAAGAGGTCCGTAAACCGCTGATACTCCACATTGTACGCGCATGGGCCGAAATCCTCGCCCTCAAAAAAGAACTGCGCCCCACGGTCCCCTGGATCATCCACGGCTTCCGCGGAAACCCCACCCTCGCCCGCCAACTCACC
>CAZLMV010000013.1:0-1840 GCA_964560625.1 uncultured Bacteroides sp.
GGGTGGTCCCACTTGGGCTTGAACCAAGGACCCACAGATTATGAGTCTGTTGCTCTAACCAACTGAGCTATAGGACCGGTGTTTTTACGGGTGCAAAGGTAGGGATATTTTTTGTTTTGTGCAATTTTTTGCGAGATTTTTTTTTAGTTTGGGAAATTTTGCGTAACTTTGCAGTCCGAAAACAAGGTAAGAAATAATTTTTACGTAAAAATAAATCAATAAACAACAGCAATGAAGAGAACTTTTCAACCCTCTAACCGCAAGCGCGTGAATAAGCACGGCTTCCGTGAAAGAATGTCAACCGCCGATGGCCGCAAGGTCTTGGCTCGTCGTCGTGCGAAGGGCCGCAAGTGCCTGACCGTGTCAGACGAGATTGCCAGCAAGTAATCCTTTGTATTGCACCGGCGTTGACGGGTGTCGCTCCTGACGAGGTAGGCGGCGCCCGTCATTATTTTTTCTGCGCGGGGATTGGAGTTATTGGAGCAATTGGAGCAATTGGAGGCCTCATTTTATTCGGCCCACAATCAAGATCCGCTTTTTGATGCGCGGTGGGTTTTTAGAGGAGGAGGGTGGGTTTGGGGGTGACGAGGGAGCCGATGGAGTCTTTGAAGTCGCAGAGGCCGGGGGAGGGGATGCCGTCGGAGGAGGATGGGCCGATGTCGAGGGTGTGGTCTCCGAGGGCGGAGTAGTGGTTGACAAGTTGGAGGGCAAGGAGGTTTATGGGAGTGGGGCATTTGTCGGAGACTTCGAGGTCGTCGCCCCAGTAGATTACTTGTCGAATTCCGGGGGTGGCGGCGTAGATCATGGCTGCGGCGACGTCGGTTTGGCCGTCGGTGAGGACGAAGAAGTCGGCTTGGACGGGCGGGTTGGGGCCTTGAGTGGTGGCGATGACGTCGTCGAGGGTCATTTTGAGGGGGTAGTTGAGTTGTTTTCGGTTGGCTTGGATTATGCGGTAGGCCCTGGCGGGGTCGGAGTTGGTTTGGAGGATGTGGAAGGGGGATCGGAGGGCTTTGTTGAGTTTTTTTCGGGAGTCAGAGGCGAGGAGTGCGAGGTAGTCCTCCGGGCGGGGTGTGAGGGGGATGTGGAAGTTCCAGTCTGAGTGGGCGATGGAGGCTCCGGCGGAGAGGAGGGCGAGTTGGGTGCGGAAGTTGAGGTCGGGGGCGTAGGGGGCCGGTGGTAGGGTGAGTCGGAGTCCGGGGAGTTCTTGGCGGAGGAGGGTGGCGGCGTCGAGGAGGGTTTGTGCAGATTGGCGGCGGTTGGCGTCGAATCCGGAGAAGGGGGCTGAGAAGGGGGCGAGGAGGGCGCCGTCGGCTCGGCGGCCTATGGAGAGGCCGAGTCGGGGTTTGGAGTCGGCGATGCAGAGGTGGATTATTTCGCTGACTTTGGGGGCGTTGAGGGCGAGGAATGGGGCGGAGTTATAGACGTGTTGGGGCGTTGGGAACGTCCGGAAGTATTCTTGCTGTGAGAGTTGGATGATTTTCATACGGAGGGCAAATTTAATGAAAATTTTGAGAAAAAGCGCAAAAAAAGTTAAATTGTTGATAATTTTGGCTGAATCCTCAAATTTTTTCAGTAACTTTGCCCGGAGAAAGAACAATGCGCCGGCCGCAGGCGTTAAACTCATAAAAAATAACCAAAAGACGAAAGGAGTATAAATTATGGCAAATTATGATCCTGAAAATCGCCCGAAGCCGGGTCAGATGATGCGCAACGTGTTTGGCATTTTTATGGTGTTGATCTACGTTGGCATGGGCGTGTTGTGTTTCATCAATTTCTTTGGCTGGGACGCTAATTGGCAGTGGCTCCGCTGGGTTGCAGGCACTTTGTTTGTGGCTTATGG
>CAZLMV010000013.1:1940-18691 GCA_964560625.1 uncultured Bacteroides sp.
ACATAACCGGAATGAAACTGAAAGGATTGGCCGTCATGGCCTTGGGCGCGTTGGCGTTGGTTGGCTGCGGCAAGCAGCAATCGGGCAAGGGCTCGGGGCCGAAGATTGAGCGCATGAAGTTGGCCTGTGATGCATCGTTTGAGAACATCATGGACCAGGAGATTGACGTGTTTGAGTATAGTTACTCGAATCAGAAGCGTCAGGCGTTCGTGGTGCCTTACTATCTGCCTCAGCAGCAGTGTTTTGACTCGCTCTTGGACGAGAATTCCGGGGTGAGGACCATCGTTGCGGCGCGGCGACTGACGGATAATGAGAAAATCCGCCTCAAAAACCGCAAGAAGAAGCCGCGCGAGCAGCGCATTGCCGTCGACGCTATCGCCCTGATTGTCAATAACGAGAACCCTCAGGACGTGATTTCCATGCAGGAACTTCGGGATATTCTCTCGGGTAAGGTGATGTCGTGGAAAGACATGTGGCCCACGAAGTTAGACTCCATTCGCTTGGTGTTTGACCAAAACGGCTCGAGCCTGATTCAGTTCATGCGCGACAGCATCAATGGCGGCGAGCCTATCCGGGCCAAGGCCTACGCGGAGAATTCGAGCCGCGAGGTGTTTGACGCCGTGAGCCGCCGCCCGAATGCCCTCGGAGTGATAGGCGTGAGCTGGATCACCACGGACATGAGCGGCACGGTAATTTCCCGCGAAGAGATGCGCGAGCGCTCCACGGCCAATGACACCACCTCGCTTGCCTTCTCCGACAAAATCAAGGTGTTAGGCGTGAGTGGCGACGAATCCATCGAGGCTTATAAGCCCTATCAGGCCTATATTTTCGATGGCCGCTATCCGCTCTATCGCTCCATTTATATGATCACGACCAGCGTCGGCGGCTCGTTTAACAATGCCTTCTATGCGTTCGTGACCGGCATGCAGGGCCAGAAAGTCATCCAAATGACGGGCGTGTTGCCCGCCACGGTTCAGCCCCGCATGGTCAATGTAAGTGTGGCCGGCGAATAATAATTAAACCTCCGGCTGCGTTAATAATCTAAATAAGAAAATAAGAAAACCATATAAACGAAAAAAGTCAATGAATATTAAGCAACTTCTGCTGACTCTGGCTGCCGGCATTGCGCTCAGCGCCTCGGCCCAGAACCAAGGTTACATGGACGGCGTGGAATACTTCAAAGTAGACCAGCTTGACAACGCACGTGAAATCCTCCAGCGCACGTTTGATGCCCCCGAGACGAATCAGGCCGACGCGCTCTATTATCTCGGCGCCATCGCCCTTCAGAACGGCGATGTAAAGACCGCTACCGACAATTTCAACAAGGGCGTTGAGCTCAATCCCAAAGCCGGCCTCAACTACGTAGGCCTCGGCTCCGTGCTCCTGAAAAATAAGGACGCTAAAGGTGCAGCCGAGCAGTTTAAGGCCGCACTGAAGGCTGAAAAGAAAGCCCCGATTATGGTGGCCATTGCCCGCGCATATTATCAGGCCGACCCCGTGGCCTACGCCAAGGAGTATGAAAAATACATGAACGACGCTTACTCCAAAGATAAGAAATCGCCTGACTACTACGTGATGCAGGGCGATAAGCTCCGCGACGAAGCCATTGCCGAAGGCGCCGGCTCCGACAAAATCGGCGAAGCTGCCTCGGCCTACACTCAGGCCATCTACTGGGACAAGACTACCCCCGAGGCTTACGTGAAATATTCTCGCGTGTTCTCCAAGGCTAATCCTCAATATGCCATCGAGAAGCTCCAGGAACTGCTGACCATCTCCCCCAACTCGGCCATGGCCCAGCGCGAACTCGCCGAGCGTTACTATGACAACGACCAGTGGACCAAGGCTGCCGAACAGTATGCCACCTATATTAAGAACCCGAACCACTTCGTGCAGGATGAAGAACGCTATGCCGTGCTTCTCTACTTCGGCGAAAAATATCAGGAAAGCTACGACTTGGCCAAGCAGATCCTTGCCAAACACCCCAATTCAGTGCAGGTAAAACGTATCCTCTTCCTTGACCTCGACAAACTCGGCCGTAAGGAAGAAGCCAAAGCCGCCGCTGAAGACTTCTTCGCCATGCCCGACGTGCGCTTCACCGCCAATGACTACTCCTCATATGCCGGCATCCTCAACGAACTCGAGGAATACGACGGCGAAGTTATGGCTTGGCAAAAAGCCATCGAAGCAAACCCCGAAAAGGTTGAACTCCTCAAGAACCTCGCCACTGCCTATTCACAGGCCGGTAGCCGCGCACTGAAGGCTCAGAAAGCCGCCGGCGATGACGCCGAAGCCGCTGCCGCCGCTGCCGCCGAGGCTCATCAGGCCTATGTCAACGCTGCCGCCGCCTATCAGCGCTACATCGACGCCGACCAGTACGTGACCAACGACCTCGTGGAACTCGGCTCTCGCTATCAGAACGTTGCCGCCACCGCCGAACCCGGCTCTGACGAAAAAGCCGAAGCCATCGGCAAGGCCATCGCCGCCATCGACATAGTAATCGAGCGCGTGCCTGATAACTTCATCCCTTACCGCAACAAGGCCCGTATGCTCTTGGTGAAAAATGACAATCAGCCCGCCGAAGAAGTGGTGCAAGCCTACACCAAGATGCTCGAACTCCTCGACGCTGACCCCGAAAACCTCAACAAGCGCTCCGACGTTTACCGCGAAGCCTACTCACAGATTGCCAGCTACTACATCTCGCAGAAGGACACCGACTCAGCCAAGACCTGGTATCTGAAGATGCTGGAACTCGACCCCGACAACCAAGCTCTGCGTGATTATATTGACAAACTTAAATAAGCCTATTTAATTGCCAAATACTCAACCATACTTTACATCCGCCGAGCGTCGACAAATGCCCTCCCTTTACCGGAGGGTGGTCGGCGCTCTCGGTCAATATTTGACGCCGGCCGACGTCAAATCCCTTCGCCGCGTGATCACCGCCGGAGTCTCCGGCGGCCATTACGGGCGCGACCGCTTCGGGCTCAATTTGCTGATTCATCGCCTGCAGACGGTTGAACTCATGGCCGACGCCGTCAGCCCTGACCGCTCCATCTCCGTCGCTCTGATGCTCTCCCCCTTGGCCCAATCGGGTTTTTTGAGCTCCGAGCAAATTCGCCGCGAGTGGGGCGACGACGTTGACGCCATAGTCAGCGGCCTGATTCGCGTCGACTCGCTCTATGAGAAGACGGCCAGCGTGGAAAGCGACAATTTCCGCAACCTGCTGCTCACCTTCGCCCAGGATATCCGCGTGATTATCACCGTGATAGCCGAGCGCCTGCAGCTCATGCGCTCCATCAACCATCACCCCGACGAAGCCGCCGTGAAGTCTGTGGCCGCCGAGGCCCGCTATCTCTACGCGCCCTTGGCCCATCGCCTTGGCCTCTATGCCATCAAGAGCGAACTCGAGGACCTCAGCCTCAAATACAGCAATCGCGAGGTCTACTCCCGCATTGCCCACGACCTGAATCAGCGCAAAGAGGCCCGCGACGCCTACATTGCCGACTTCATTGCCCCGGTCAAGAAAAAGCTCGAAGAAGCCGGCCTGAAATTCGACATCAAGGGCCGAACCAAGAGCATCAGCTCCATCTGGAATAAAATCCAGAAGCAGAACAACGACCTTGACCATATCTATGACCTTTTCGCCATCCGAGTGATTATCGACACTCCCCCCGAGCGCGAAAAGCCCGACTGCTGGCTCGCCTATTCGATTGTCACTGACATGTATAAGCCCAATCCGGCGCGCATGAAGGACTGGATTTCCATCCCCAAGAGCAACGGCTACGAAAGCCTGCACACTACCGTCAGCGGCCCCCAAGGCCGATGGGTTGAAGTGCAGATTCGCACGCGCCGCATGGACCTCGTGGCCGAAAAAGGCCTCGCCGCCCACTGGCGCTACAAAGGCATCAAGGGCGAGCAGGGCCTCGACACCTGGATGAACAATGTGCGTGACATCCTCGAAACCGCCGAATCCGGCCCCATGGAGCTGATGAAAAACATGAGCATGGACGTCTACTCCGACGAAGTGTTCGTGTTCACCCCGCGCGGCGACCTCCACCGCCTGCCCAAGGGCGCCACGGTGCTCGACTTCGCCTTCTCCATCCACACGAAGCTCGGCTGTCAATGTGCCGGCGGTCGCGTCAACGGCAAAAATCGCAAAATCAACCATCGCCTCCAAAGCGGCGACACGGTGGAAATCAACACCTCCGCCCAGCAAACCCCCACTCGCGACTGGCTGCAATACGTGGTCACCTCCAAGGCGCGCACCAAGATTCGCCAGGTGCTCAACGAGGCGCAAAACCGCCGCGCCGACCTTGGCCGCGAAACCTTGGGCCGCCGCGCCAAAAACCGCAAAATCGAGCTCGACGAGCCCACTCTGATGCGCTTTATCAAGAAGTTGGGCTACAAGACCGTCACTGACTTCTATGCCGCCATTGCCGAGGAGCAACTCGACGCCAACCGCGTCCTCGAGCAATACACCGAGTTTGCCGCCCCCGAGGAAGCCCCGGCCGACGACCGCCGCTCCGCCGAAGGCTTCGTCCTACAGACCGACGAAGAAGCCTCCGGCAAGTCGAGCGACGTCCTCGTCATCGGCTCATCCCAGCTCAAGGGGATGAACTATAAGATGGCGCGCTGCTGCAACCCCATTTACGGCGACTCCGTATTCGGCTTCATCAGCTCTGACGGCGTGGTGAAAATCCACCGCACCGACTGCCCCAACGCCGCCAATATCCGCGAGCGTTACCCCTATCGCATCATCCCGACGCGCTGGAGCGGTGCCGGCGACACCGCCTTCCCCGCAACCCTCTCAGTCACAGGCACTGACGACATAGGCATCGTCACCAACATCTCCTCGGTGATCAATAAGGAGAAGGACATCCAGCTGCGCAACATCTCCATTGACTCCCTCGACGGGCTCTTCCGCGGAACCCTCACCGTCGGCGTCAACTCCACCCGCGCCCTCGACGCGCTAATTAAGAAAATCAAAACCATCAAGGGCGTGAAAACCGCCTCTCGCCTCAAATGAATAAACTGACCCTCCTACTTGCCGCCGGCCTCGTGGCCCTGACGGCTTGCGAAACGAAAAATAACGACTCTGAAAAGGCCGAATCGCTTGTGGCCGAGGCTTCTACGGCCCTCGACCGCGGCGACTTTGACCGCGCATCCGAGCTTCTTGACTCCCTCCAGTCGGCTTACCCCCACGAGGTCAACGCCGGGCGCTCGGCCCTGAAACTTCGCCCCAAAATCATGGAGCGCAAAACCGAGCAGGAAATCGTCGAGCTCCAGGTGCTGATGGCCGCAAATGCCGCCTATGCCGACTCCTTGGGGCAATATTTCACCTCTGTGGCCCGCTCCGAGGAGCAGCTCGAACCTTACCTGATTCATAAGGATGTGCCCGCCAATTGGCGCGACCGGAACACGGCCATAGCCCGCGTGAGTCCCTCCGGCGAATTTTATGTAATCTCCTCATTAGCAGGCCGCTCCACCAAGCACACCGCCCTGCGCCTCAGCGGCGACGGCGTCAGCGTGACCTCCGGTCAGGTGCCCTTCGATGCCGAATCGCTCCTGTCGCGTGAAAGCGTGCGCTTTGCCGCCGGAAAGGCCGACACCCTCGGCATTTTCGCCGTGGAGATGGACTCCCGGCCTCTAACCCTCGAATTCATCGGCGGAGCCAAGGCTACGCCCGTAACTCTCTCAGCCAAAGAGGTTCACGCCCTTGCCGACACCTATCGCCTCTCCCAGGCCCTTTCATCTATTAACCCGGCCCGCCAGCGCCTCGAGCAGCTCAAAGCCAAGCTTCAACTCGCTCGCGATCATCAGGCGCGCCAATCGGCCGACAATGACCCCGCAGAGCAATGAAAAACATTGAAGCACGCGGAGTTAGAGTAAATAATCTTAAGGGTGTCAACGTAGAAATTCCGCGAAACAAGCTCGTGGTCATCACCGGCCTCAGCGGCAGCGGCAAGTCATCTCTTGCCTTCGACACTCTCTATGCCGAAGGTCAGCGCCGCTACGTAGAAAGCCTCTCGGCCTATGCCCGTCAATTCATGGGCAAGATGCACAAGCCTGAGGCTGAGGCCATTAAGGGTCTTCCGCCCGCCATTGCCATCGAGCAGAAAGTCAACACCCGCAATCCCCGTTCCACCGTCGGCACCTCCACGGAGATCTATGATTACCTGCGCATGCTCTTTGCCCGCGTGGGCCATACGTTTTCGCCCGTCAGCGGCGAGGAAGTGAAGAAACATTCCGTGGCCGATATTGTCCGCGCCGCCTCTCAACTCCCTGAGGGAACGCGCATTGCCGTCGTGGCTCCGCTGACCGTCCCCGCCGGACGAACCGCCCGCCAGCACCTCGAAGTGCTCCTCAAAGGCGGCTACACCCGCTTAGTGCGCCGCGGAAAGTTTGAAGACATCGAGCAGATCATCTCCGCCGAGGCCGAGCCTGACCTCGCCCAAACCGACCTGCTCATTGACCGCCTCAGCGTCAACTCCGAGGCCGACACCCTCAGCCGCCTCGCCGAAAGTGCCGAAAATGCCCTCTTCGAAGGCCGCGAAGCCATGGCTCTGCTCGTGTTTGACCAGCCAGACCAGCCCCGCCGCCTGGAGTTCTCAACCCGCTTTGAGGCCGACGGAATCACCTTCATGGAGCCCTCCGACATGATGTTTAATTTCAACAATCCCGTGGGTGCCTGCCCCCGCTGCGAAGGCTTCGGCAAGGTCATGGGCATTGACGAGGCCTTGGTGATTCCAAACCCCGGCAAGTCGGTCTACGACGACGCCGTCGTCTGCTGGAAGGGCGAAAAAATGAGCGAGTGGAAAAAATATTTCATCAAGGAAAATCCCGGATTCCCCATCCATCGCCCCTACGCCGAACTGACTGACGCTGAGAAAGATATCCTCTGGCATGGACCCGCCGACCGCGCCAAGCGCGGCCGCGGAGTCTACGCCTACGCCTGCATTGACAATTTCTTCCGCATGGTGGAGGAAAACCTCTATAAGATCCAATATCGCGTCATGCTGGCCCGTTATCGCGGCAAAACCGTCTGCCCCGAGTGTGGCGGCTCCCGCCTGCGCAAGGAGGCCTTATATATTAAGGTGGGGGGCTTGACCATTGCCGACCTCGTGCGCAAGCCCGTCAGCGAGCTCCTCGACTGGTTTGCCGACCTCAAACTCAACGAAACCGACGAAAAAATCGCCGCCCGCCTGCTTAAGGAAATCACCAACCGACTGACTTTCCTCAACGAAGTGGGCCTCAGCTATCTGACCCTTGACCGCCTGAGCAACACCCTCAGCGGCGGCGAGAGCCAGCGCATAAACCTTGCCACGTCGCTCGGCTCATCCCTCGTCGGCTCGCTTTATATCCTCGACGAACCGAGCATCGGACTCCATTCGCGCGACACCGCCCGCCTCATCGGCGTGCTCGAAAAGCTCCGCGATTTGGGCAACACGGTCGTCGTGGTCGAACACGAGGAGGAAATCATGCAGGCTGCCGACTATATCATTGACGTGGGCCCCGACGCAGGCTCCAATGGCGGCGAAATCGTATTCCAAGGACCCGCAAAGCAGCTCCCCGAGGCCGTCGGCCGGAGCTACACGGCTGATTATCTGACCGGTAAGCGCGAAATCCCCGTGCCCTCGTCCCGCCGTGCTCCCTCCGGATTCATTGAGGTGGTCGACGCCCGCGAACACAATCTCAAAGGCATCGACGTCAAGTTCCCCTTGGGCGTGATGACCGTCGTCACCGGCGTCAGCGGCAGCGGTAAGTCAACCCTTGTGCGCGACATTCTCTATCGGGCCATGGTGCGCCAACTTGGCGACGCCGCCGATGCCCCTGGAGCCTTCGGAGGCCTCCGCGGCGACCTCAAGCAGATCGAGGCCATCGACTTTGTGGACCAGAACCCCATTGGCCGCTCAACTCGCTCTAACCCTGCAACTTACCTTAAGGCTTACGACGAAATCCGCGCCCTCTATGCCTCAAAACAGGCCTCCAAACAGCTTGGGTTTACCCCCGCCTTTTTCAGCTTCAACGCCCCCGGCGGCCGCTGCGAGGAGTGTAAGGGCGAAGGGACAGTGACCATCGAAATGCAGTTCATGGCCGACATTTCCATCCCCTGCGAGGCCTGCCACGGCATGCGCTTCAAGCCTGAGGTCTTGGAAGTTACGCATAACGGCAAGTCGATTACCGACGTGCTCGACATGACCGTCAACGACGCCATCGAATTCTTCGGCCAAGGCTCCTCCGCAACCGAAAAACGCATCGTCAACCGCCTCCTCCCCCTGCGCGAGGTGGGCCTCGGATATGTCAAGTTGGGCCAATCGTCGTCAACCCTCTCCGGCGGTGAAAATCAGCGCGTTAAGTTGGCTTATTACCTCAGCCAGGAGTCGCCCAAACCCACCATGTTCATCTTCGACGAACCCACCACCGGACTGCATTTCCACGACATCTCCACGCTCCTCCACGCCTTCAATCGCCTCATCGAGGCCGGCCATACGGTCGTGATCATCGAACATAATCCCGACGTCATCAAATGTGCCGACCACGTCATCGACATCGGTCCCGAGGGCGGCGACGCCGGCGGCCAAATCGTGGCCCAAGGCACCCCTGAGGAAATCGTCAAAATCGGCGGATACACGGCTAACGCCCTGAAACCCAAACTGAAATGAAACTCTATTCGCTCCTTAAACTCGCCGGCGGAAACCGCATTCCCCCGGGGCTGAAAATCCTTGGCCTCGCCGGCTTTTATGGCCTCGGGCGGCGGGTGGTCGGCGTCTTCATGGACCCCGTGCTCAGCTGCAATTTGCGCTGCAAGATGTGTTATTTCTCCGACCCCGCAAAGCGCGCTGAAATGAAGGGCGTCATGGGCCCCGAGGAGGTCAAAACCGTGGCCCAATCGGTCTTCCCGCGCGCCCTCAAACTCCAGATCGGGTGTGCCGCCGAGCCGACGCTTTGGCCGCAGGAGAAGCTCGTCGAACTCATCCTTTTGGCCAAGTCTTACGGCGTGCCTTACGTCTCGCTGACCTCCAACGGCCAGCTCCTCGCCGCCGAAAAAATCAGCCTTCGTGACCTCGTCGCCGCCGGTCTCGACGAGCTGACCCTCTCCATGCATGGCTCCACGCCTGAAATCTACGAGGAGCTGATGCCCGGCGCCCGATTTGAGAATCTCGAGCGCCTGCTCGCCTTAGTTCGCGCCGTCAAGGAGGAGTTTCCCGAGTTCAAGTTGCGAATAAATTTCACGGTCAATTCCCTCAACATCGACGACCTCGCCGCCGACCGCATCGACGCCCTCTTTGACCGCACCACCTGGCCTGACATTATGCAGCTCCGACCCGTGCAAAAAATCGGCGAAAGCGCCTGGAATGACTTCTCTCACGCCCGCCTGCGCGAGCTTTATGACTCCACAATCGGACGCCTCGGCGCGGCCCTCCAATCGCGCGGCGCCACGGCAATCTATCCCTCCCTTGCCGAGCTCGACCAGGTGGCCACGGAGCAATCCGGCGCCTCCGCCGTCATCGAGGATTTCACCTACTGCTACGTCGCCCCCGGTTCATGCTATAAGCCTGATTTTGACCCAGCTAAGGAGTCGCTCTCCGCTTATCTCAAACGCAAAAAATCGTTCCGCTCACTCCTGAGCGCAGCCTTCGCCCCGAGCAAGCGCACCCGCAAATCCATCGCCACCAAGAAACTGAATTATCACGTAAAATGATCCTCTTCCCCCACGCCAAAATCAACATCGGCCTCGACATAACCGGCCGATTGCCAAATGGTTACCACACCCTTGAAACCTTCATGGTCCACACCGACTGGGAAGACGTCCTCGAGCTCACTCCCGCGCCCCAAACCGAGTTGGTTTGCACCGGATTGCCCATCGATTGCCCGCCGGAGAAGAACCTCGTGATGAAAGCTTTCCGGCTGATGGAGGCCGAAACCGGAGGACTCCCGCCCACGCGCATTCAGCTCCATAAAAACATCCCCGACGGCGCCGGATTAGGTGGCGGATCGGCCGACGCGGCCTACTGTCTCCGCGGCCTCAATGAGCTCTACAATCTCGGCTTCCCCGCGGAAAAACTCGCCGAAATGGCCGCGACTTTGGGCTCCGACTGCCCCTTTTTCATCTTCGACGTCCCCATGCTCTGCTCCGGCACCGGCACCACTCTCACCCCCGCGCCTGACTTGGCCCGCGCCCTCCGCGGCCTCCACGTCGTGATTGTCCGCCCCCCGTTTGGCGTCTCCACCAAGGAGGCCTACGCCGGCGTCCGCCCCGCTGAAAAAGGGCGCACCCCCTTGGCCGAGCGCGTCCTTGCCCCCGTCGACCAATGGCAAGGACT
This sequence comes from uncultured Bacteroides sp., assembly GCA_964560625.1. Classification (GTDB taxonomy): domain Bacteria; phylum Bacteroidota; class Bacteroidia; order Bacteroidales; family Muribaculaceae; genus UBA3263. The sequence continues at coordinate 12,266 of CAZLMV010000013.1, forward strand.
CGTCGGCAACGACTTCGAGGCCTCCGTCGCCCCCGCTCACCCCGAAATTGAAGATATCAAAGCCTCGCTCCGACGCCTCGGAGCCATCTATGCCCAAATGTCAGGCAGCGGATCTGCCGTCTTCGGCCTCTTCCCCCGCCCCCTCCCGGCTGACATTTTGGCAGACACCTTCCCCGCCTGCTTCATCCACGCCTCCCGGTGAACGCTTTCCACGTTTTAATTGTTTATTTGATGTATTGGCACACTTTTTGATATCTAACTACATATGAGACGACATAAAAAATTTAGAAGAAACATGGACCAAAATCAAAATAACTTTGAAAATCCTCAGGCTAACAACCCTCAGGACCCCGAAACCGTGCGCCCCGACGACGCTCAACCCATCTCTGCCGAAGAGGCCGAGCAACTCGACCAAGAGCTCGACGAGTTTGAAGCCATGAAAAAGCAACTCGCTGAAACTCAAGAAGCCCTCGAAAAGGAAAAGAAAGAATACCTATTCCTCATGGCCGAATTTGACAACTTCCGCAAGCGCACGCTCCGCGAAAAAAGCGAAATCCTCCGCAACGGAGCCGAATCAGCCATGAAAGGAATTCTCCCCATCGTCGACGACTTTGAACGCGGCCTCGAAGCCATCAAAGACACCGACAATGCCGAGGCCGTCAAAGAAGGCATGGTCCTCATCTACAATAAATTCGTTAAATACCTCGAGAAAAATGGCGTAAAAGCCATGGATTCCACCGGCGCCGACTTCAACGACGAACTCCACGAAGCCGTGGCCCTCGTCCCCGGTGCCCCCGAACAAAAAAACAAAGTCATTGACACCCTCGAAAAAGGCTACATGCTCAACGATAAAGTCCTCCGCCATGCAAAAGTGGCCGTAGGTCAGTAACACCTCACCTTCCTCCCCCCCCCTAATTTGTTATGGCAGAAAAGAAAAGAGACTACTACGAAGTACTCGGCGTCAGCAAATCAGCCACCGCCGACGAAATCAAAAAGGCCTACCGAAAGGCCGCAATTAAATATCACCCCGACAAAAACCCCGGCAACAAAGAAGCTGAAGAAAAATTCAAAGAAGCTGCCGAGGCCTACGACGTCCTCTCCGACGCCGAAAAACGTCAGAAATACGACCAATTCGGCCACGCCATGGGCCCCCAAGGATTCGGCGGCGGCGCCGGCGGATACGGCGGATTCTCCGGCGGCGGATTCTCCATGGAAGACATCTTCTCCCAATTCGGCGACATCTTCGGCGGTCACTTCGAAGGCGGCGGATTCGGCCGCGCATCCGGCCGCGGCTCCTCACGCGGACGCAAACCCGTGCGCAAAGGCACCGACCTCCGAATCAACGTCAAACTCTCCCTGGCCGACATTGCCTCCGGCGTCACCAAGACCCTCAAAATCCCCACCAACGACAAATGCTCCTACTGTAACGGCACCGGCGCAAAAGACGGCACCGCCTTCACCACATGCCCCACCTGCCACGGCGCCGGATACATCTCCCAAGTCCAAAACTCCATCTTTGGCCCCATGCAATCCGAAGCCGTCTGCCCCCAATGTAACGGCGAAGGAAAAATCATAACCACACCCTGCTCCCACTGCTCCGGTACCGGCGTCCAACGCAAAGAAAACACCGTATCCTTTGCCATCCCCGCCGGCGTCGAAGACGGTATGGTCCTCACCGTCAAAGGAAAAGGCAACGCCCCCGCCCACGGCGGCATCAACGGCGACCTCCTCGTAGTCATCAACGAAATCAAAGACCACGAACTCATCCGCGACGGCAAAGACGTAATCCACAACCTCATGCTCGACCTCCCCACCGCTACCCTCGGCGGTGCCGTCGAAGTACCCACAATCACCGGCCGCGCTCGACTCACAATCCCCGCCGGCACTCAACCCGGCAAAGTCCTCCGCCTCCGAGGCAAAGGTCTCCCCGACCCCAACGGCGGCACAAAAGGCGACGAACTCATCAACGTCATGGTCTACATCCCCGAAAACCTAACCGACGCCCAAAAAGCCGCCTTTGAACAAATGAAATCCGACCCCAACATCACCCCCGACCCCGCCACCTCCCGCCGCCTCTTCTCCAAACTAAAACACATCTTCCAATAAAAATACAAAACACAAAAATACATAATAAAAAGTAAAAGCCGCGCCCACCCCGCGCGGCTTTTCAATTATTTCAATTATTCCAATTATTCCAATTGCTCACATTATTCCAATTGCTCCAATTGCTCCAATTGCTCCAATCCCATGGATCAGGATTGTTTGCGGTAGGTGGCGGCGGCGAGGAGGTTGGCGGCAAGGGCGGCCGTGGTGAGGGCGGCGAATTGCATTGCCAGGGCTGCCGCGGGGGTGCCTTTGAGGTAGATGGAGCGCATGATTTCAATGTAGTAGCGCGGAGGGAGGGCGTAGGTTATTGCGCGGGCCCAGGTTGGCATGGAGCTGATGGGGGTCATCAGACCGCTCATCATGATGAAGAGCATCACGATGAAGAACATGACAAACATGGTGGGCGTCATCGATTCGGAAAAGTTGGCTATCGTGACCCCGATGCCGGACATGAAGAAGATAAAGAGCAATGTCGCAGCCAAAATCAGCCAAACGGAGCCCACAGGTCGCAGGCCGTAGACCGCGGCCGCAATCCCCATGGAGAGCATGAGCACCGTCACACCTAATGCCCAGTAAGGAATCAGTTTTGAGAGCACAAAAACCGTTGGCCGAACGGGAGTTACGTTGATTGCCTCGAGAGTGCCGGTCTCTTTTTCGCTGACTAAGTTGAGCGCGGGCATGAACCCGCAGAGCATGATCAGGAGCATGATCATAAGTCCGGGAATCATGTAGTTGCGATACTCAAGAGTCGGGTTGTAGAAGTAATTGACCGTGACGGGCGATTCGGCCGTGGCGCCATATTCTCGAGCGATGGTTTGACCGACGGCGCGGGCTACGTATTGGGCGCCCAAGGAGCCTTTGGTGCCGTTTACGCCGTTGGCCGAAATGGCGGGCATCTTTGTCGCGGGAGTCTTGCCGGTCTGGTGGGCAATCACTAAGATGACGTCAATTTCTCCGCGCTCAACTTGCTCTATGGCAGCGGGATAGGCGGTGAAGTTTTCAACGGAGAAATAGTCTGACGAGCTCAAATCAGCCGCAATCTGTTGAGACAGCGGCGAGCCGTCATGATCCACGATGCCCACGCCGACGTGGCGCACATCCATTCGCGTCACCAACGGCATCACAAGAACAACCACGCAGGGAAAAATCAGCGCCATTTTCGGCAGAAATTTATCGTGGGCAAAAAGGATTAACTCTTTGCGTAACAGGCTCATTAACGTTCTCATCACAGTCTGCTTTTAAATCTCTTAATCGTTACGGTCAAAATAAATATTGTCATGGCTGAAAGCACCGCCAATTCCGTCTGAACATACCGGAAGTCGAGCCCCTGAATCATCACTTTGCGCAGGGATTCGATATACCATTTCGCGGGAATTATCCGGCTGACCCACTGAAGCGCAACCGGCATATTCTCAATGGGAAACATCAGCCCGGAGAGCATCGTGGCGGGCATGATCAGCACCATGCCGCAAATCAGCAGCGCCGCCATCTGGCTGTCAACCAGCGTAGAAACTAACAGCCCGAATCCTAACGACAAGATGATGTAGACAAACGAGAGCACAAACAGCGCCGCCATCGACTCTGTCAGCGGGACGCCCAACGCAAAGTAGGCTATCAGCAAAATCGCCGTCAAATCTATCAGCGCCAACAGGAAATAAGGCACCAACTTAGCCAAGATGATCATCTGAGCCTTGATGGGCGACACTAAAAGGATCTCCATGGTGCCCGTCTCCTTTTCGCGGACAATGGAAACCGACGTCAAAATTGCGCATATCAGCATGAAAATCAGCCCCATAATCCCCGGCACGAAGTTGTAAGAACTCTTCAACAGCGGATTGTAAAGGACCCTCATGGAAGGGGCAGCTACCGGGGTTTCGCCGGCTAAAATTGACGTAATATAGGTCGAGGCGGTCTGCGCAATGACCGGATTTGACCCGTCTAAAACTACCTGAACCTCCCCGTTTCGCTCATAATCGGCGCTGAACATGACCACGGCCATGACCCGATTAGCCGCCAACTCAGGGTGAATCTCCGTCGGCGAGTCAAGCTGGTCCCGATAGTCAATATAGGGGTTATTCATCAGTCGGCCAAGCGCTTGCGCCGTCGCCGCCGACGGATGGGGCACCACGGCGGCAACCTCCACGGAGTTGACCTCCGTCGATATGGCAAACCCGAAAAGAATCATCTGGACCACCGGAATCATCAGCGCCACAAACAGCGTGCGCCGATCCCGAAGAATATGCGTGATTTCTTTCCTTATGAAGGATATAAACGTCTTATTCATTGCGAGTTGCAGTGCGGGCTAAGGTTCTGAATACTTGATCCATAGAGTCGGCATGGAACTCCCGTTTCAGCTCCGCCGGGGAGTTGAGCGCTCGGATTTGGCCATCGACCATGATTGATACGCGCGAGCAATATTCCGCCTCGTCCATGTAGTGAGTGGTGACGAAAATAGTTGTCCCCTCGGCGGCCGTCTTGTAAATCGTCTCCCAGAAAAGGCGTCGCGTAATCGGGTCAACACCCCCCGTCGGCTCGTCAAGAAAGATGATTTTCGGGCGGTGTACCGACGCCACGGCAAAGGCCAATTTTTGGCGCATGCCCGGAGGGAGAATCCCCACGCGCATGTCCATTTCGCGCCGCAGGTCAAAGCGGTCGGCCACCCGCTCAATCGCGTCGCGGGTCTTCGCCTTGCCCAGGCCGTAGATTCCGGAGAAAAGCCGCAAGTTTTCGCGCAGCGACAGCTGAGAGTAGAGCGAGAATTTCTGACTCATGTAGCCTATGTTCTTTTTGACTGATTCACTTTGAGTTGCAACGTCAAATCCGGCCACTTCGGCGCGTCCGGCCGTGGGTCGACTCAGGCCGCAGAGCATCCTCATGGCCGTGGTTTTTCCTGCGCCATTGGCCCCCAAGAAGCCGAAAATCTCGCCGGGGGCCACGGTGAAGTTTATGGCGTCGACCGCCGTGAAGTCGCCAAAGCGTTTGGTCAGGTCGCAGGCCTCTATTATTGGCTTATAATCCATTGTCGTTCAGGTTGATAAATATATCTTCAATGCTCGGGTTGGCCTCCGAAACTTCATAGCCGGGCAGGGCAATTTCCGCGCTGTCATCCTTCGGAAAGGCATGCACCTCGCTGCCAAAAAGCAGCGCGCTCTTGATTCCGGGGTGACGTCTCACTTCCGTCAGCGTCCGATAGGGGTCGTCGCCGCTGATTTTCAGCATCTTGCGGCGATAGCGCGCTAAGATGTCGGCCAAGGTGCCGCAGGCCAAAATCAGGCCGCCGCTCATCAGCGCCAAGCGGTCGCAGCGCGAGGCCTCGTCCATGTAAGGCGTGTTCACCAAAATCGGCATCCCCGTCTGCTTGATGTCGCCGAGCATGTCCCAAAACTCGCTGCGCGACACGGCGTCAACCCCCGTCGTCGGCTCGTCTAAAAAGAGCACTTGCGGCTTGTGGATCAGCGCGCAACAGAGTGCCAATTTCTGCTTCATGCCGCCCGATAGCTTGGCCGCGCGGCGATTTTTGAAGGGGGCAATCTGGCGGTAAATCGGCTCGATCATTTCGTAATGGTCCTCAACTTTTCCGCCGAACAGCGACGCGAAAAACTGCAGATTTTCCTCCACAGTCAGGTCGCCGTAAAGCGAAAATCGCTCCGGCATATAGCCCGCAATGCGGCGCACGGCCTCGTAATCCTTCGTCACGTCATAGCCGCAAACCCTTGCGCTGCCGCCGTCGGGGCATAGCAGCGTCGTCAAGATTCGGAAGAGCGACGTCTTCCCCGCGCCGTCGGGCCCGAGGATGCCGAAAATCTCGCCCGGCTCAACCTCTAAGTTGATGTCTTGCAGGGCTTTGATTCCGCCGGCATAGGTCTTTGTCAGCCCTATGGTTTCAATGGCTTTCATAGGCGGACGTTGCCAAAAGAGCCGATTTTGAGCGTGCCGTCGGAGTTGTCGACGGCGATTTTCACGGCGTAGACCAAGTTGGAGCGCGAGTCCTGCGTCTGGATGTTTTTCGGCGTAAATTCGCTCTCGGAGGCTATGGAAATGATTCGCCCGGGGTATTCCTTGACGGCGTCGCCGCCATAGTTGGCTAACACCGTAACCTCCTGACCAACTTTGAGATCGGCCAATTGCTCGGAGGTGAAGTAGGCCGTGAGTTTCATCTTTTTCAGGTCGGCAATCTTCACAATAGGCTTACCCGGGGCGGCAAATTCCCCGGCCTCGCAAAATTTGGTAATCACCGTGCCGGAAATCGGGGCAATGACCTTGCAGCGGTTGATGCGGTCATTCAGGCGGTCTATTTGCAGGTCTATGACGTCGACCGAA
>CAZLMV010000013.1:18791-22467 GCA_964560625.1 uncultured Bacteroides sp.
CCGAAAGAGTCACTTCCGTGGCCTCAAAGAAGCCTGATGCGTCGTAATCGGGAGTGTTATTGCAGGCGGTCAGTGCGATCAGTGCGCCTGCCGTAAGGATAATGTTTCTCATTGGTTTTCAGTTTGTTGGAGTTTATATATCGCTTGTAAGAGTTCGAGGAGATGGGTCTCGCGGTCGGTGCGCGCAAGTTCCGCGTCGGTAAATTTCGCTAAGAGCGACGTGGCGTCCAAAACCCCGTTGCGGAGCTGGGCACGCGCCGCGTCGAGCACTTCCAATTGCAGCGCCAAGATCTCTTCGTCGTTGCTTATCACGCGCCGCAGCGTCTGGATTTGTTGCGATTGTTGCGCCGTGGCCATTGAGCGGTTAAAGCGGAAAATTTCACGCGCGTTTTCAATGGTTTCGGCCTGAGTTTCAAGCGAGTTAAGCGAGTTTTTGCGAGTGTAAAGCGAGCCGAAATCCCATTGCACACTCACTCCCGCAATCATGTTTGGAGTCATCTTCGTTGACCCCATGCTCTTGAAATAATTCAGCCCCGGATAGCCATAATAGGCATTAATAAATGCGCCCACCCGCGGCATCACCGACGACTTTACCTGCCGCTTGGCCGCCTCAACCGCCCGCAGGCGCGAGTCAAAAAGCTGCTCCGTGGGCCGCTGAATCAGCGCCTTGTAGGCCGCCGGACGCGAAATCTCGCCGAGGGGCCGACCGATTAACAGGCTGAGCACCATCGCGTAAGCCTCGCGCTGACCCCGCAGTTGCTCCAACTGCTGCTCTAAGCCGAGCCTCCGAGCCGCAATCTGCTGGCGGTCAGCCTTCGTTGCCACGCCGTTCATGACCATGGCATCGACCTGACGCAAGGTTGAATCCAATAGCGTCGCGGTCAAATCTGCTGCCTTAATCCGCTCATCCATAAGGAGTAAGCCAAAGTAAACATCCTGAACTCGCGAGTCCACGTCATAGAGGTCAACCTCCGTCTTCTGGCGTTCAACCTCGGCATCAGCCTTGATTTTGCTGCGCGACGCCGACGTCCTCCCGCCGTCCCAAATCTGCTGGCTAACGTCCACTCCCACTTTATATTGCAGCGGTTTCAGCCCCGGATAATTCACCCCCTGCATCTGCATCAGCTGAGTGAACTGCTCAGGAAGAGCCATCACCGGGTCCTGATAGGTCAACTGGCCCGTGACCGCCCCGTGAGGCAGCCACGCCTTTGCCGCGTTGGAGAGCGAATATTGTGCCGTGTGCTCGATCAGCCCCAAGCGCGAAATCTCCGGATAATGCTCCCGCGCCAACGCCCGACATTCATCCAATGTCTGCGCCTGGGCCCACATGCCTGCCATGACCGCAAGTGTCAACAAAAATTTCCTCATAAGCGTATGCGTTTTAAAATGGTTTCGATATTCTCCTGACGCTTCGCCGCCAAAAACTCCTCGCGGCTCATCGGCAAGATGGTGTCTAAGAGCAACTTAGGCGCAAAAAACGGGAAAATGTTCAGCGAAACAATGTCGGAAAGCAACATGATGACGCTCACCGGAGCAATCTCCCCGCGCGCGGCCGCCGCATCTAATTCCGCCTGAGCCGACGTCACTAAATTGCTGATTTTCGCCGAGATGCTACTCATCAATTCGTCGATGTGGAACGCGTCATTTTCCATCACCGACACCATCAGCTTCGGTAAATACGGATTGGCACACACGAAGTCAAAATGCCGCCCGACGCCCCGCGCCAAGCGCTCCTGAATCGTGGTCCCCGGCTCCGTCAGCGCACCGGCAAACAGATCCATCAACAGATGAAACTTCTCCCGAACAATGTGCTCAAAAAGCTGCTGCTTCGTCCGAAAATAATAATGCAACATGGCGTGCGTGACTCCGGCGCGCGCGGCGATCTCCGCCGTCCGCGCCCCGCTAAATCCCTTGACGGCAAACTCCTCAATCGCCGCCTCAAGTATCTGCTGTTCAGTACTCATCATTCAAACAAACAAATTAGTTTAACAAAATTGTTAGCACAAAGTTCGCAAAAATTCCCCAATCCACCAAACAATTCCCCAAAAAAGTTTCCTCCTCCCCCCAAAAGCCCCCATATCCCCCCCTGCAGAACTGGTCAAAAAATTTGACCGGACATGGGTGCCGGGGGAATGTTTGAATATTTCGGGGATTTTTTGTAACTTTGCGGTAAAATTTTGAATTATTATGCAGGAAAAAATTATTATTCTTGATTTCGGGTCGCAGACCACGCAGCTCATTGGGCGTCGTGTGCGCGAGCTGAACACCTACTGCGAAATCGTGCCGTATAATAAGTTTCCGTTTGATGACCCTTCGGTTATCGGCGTGATTCTTTCGGGTTCGCCCTTCAGCGTCTACGACGAGAAGGCTTTTAAAATCGACATCAACACCCTGCGCGGGAAGTATCCGCTGCTTGGCATCTGCTATGGTGCGCAGCTGATGGCGTGGGAGCTTGGCGGCAACGTGGAGGGTGCTCCCTCGCGCGAGTATGGCCGCGCACGCTTGACGAAGGTCGACGCCTCTTCGCCTCTGCTCAAGGGCATCGAGCCGGGGGCGCAGGTTTGGATGAGCCATGGCGACACGATCACGGCGCTGCCGGCGGAGTTCACGCCCGTGGCCTCGACGGAGGATGTGCCCGTGGCTGCTTATCAGGCAGTTAGCGGCGAGAAGACGTGGGGCGTGCAGTTCCACCCGGAGGTTTATCATTCGGAGTGTGGCATGCAGTTGCTTCGGAACTTCGTCGTAGACATCTGCGGCAGCAAGTGCGACTGGAGCGCCGCGTCGTTTATCGAGTCGACGGTCAAAGAGCTGCGCCAGCAGCTTGGCGACGACCGCGTAATCTTGGGTCTGAGCGGCGGCGTGGATTCGTCGGTAGCCGCAGTGCTTTTAAACAAGGCTATCGGCAAGAATCTAACGTGCATTTTCGTGGACCACGGAATGCTCCGCAAGGATGAGTTTAAGAACGTGATGCGCGATTATGAGTGCTTGGGACTCAACGTGATAGGCGTGGATGCCTCGGCGGAGTTCTTCGCCCAATTGGCCGGAGTGACGGACCCCGAGAAGAAGCGCAAAATCATCGGCAAGGGCTTCATCGACGTGTTTGACCGCGAGGCCTCGAAGATCACCGACGCAAAATGGCTTGCCCAGGGCACCATCTACCCCGATTGCATTGAATCACTGTCAATTACCGGCACTACAATCAAGAGCCACCACAACGTGGGCGGCCTGCCGGAGAAGATGAATCTGCGGCTGTGTGAGCCCTTGCGCCTGCTGTTTAAGGACGAGGTGAGGGCCGTGGGCCGCGAGCTTGGCATCCCCGAGCACCTTATTGGTCGCCACCCGTTCCCGGGTCCGGGTCTTGCCGTGAGAATCCTTGGCGACATCACGCCGGAGAAGGTGGCCGTGCTCCAGGAGGCGGACCATATCTTCATCCAGGGCCTTCGCGACTGGGGCCTCTACGACAAAGTTTGGCAGGCCGGCGCGATCTTGCTGCCGGTGCAGAGCGTCGGAGTGATGGGCGATGAGCGCACCTATGAGCGCGCCGTGGCCCTGCGCGCGGTAACCTCAACCGACGCCATGACGGCTGACTGGGCTCACCTCCCTTACGAGTTCATGGCCGCCGTCTCCAACGAAATCATCAACAAGGTCCGCGGCGTGAACCGCGTTTGCTACGACA
>CAZLMV010000014.1:0-21408 GCA_964560625.1 uncultured Bacteroides sp.
GTCAAGCTCGCTGGTCACCCCAACCGGTAAGACCCGCAAAAAGAAGAAGCTATGGATCTACGTTCTTGTCTCACTGGCAGTCGTATTAGCCATAATTGGAGCATTTTTTATCGGCAAAGGATTTAACCATGCCAACGCCGAAATAGATATGGTTCCTGACTCCATAAAAATAAAAGTGGACCACCCGGAAATGCCGGAAGCCCTCAATGATAGTTCCAATTCCGAGATTATTCACCCTGTTGAGGTTGAAACTGATGATAAGAAAGAATCTTCAAAACCATCCATTCAACAGCAAGTCAAGCAAAAAGCTGAGGAGGAGACAGCCCAGGAAGAAACATCCCATAAAGGTCTAACCCCAATAAAAAAAGATGAGGGTATTGATTCCGAATCTAAGCAAAAACTAACCCCCATTAATGAAAAGTTCAAGCAAGAAAAACCGGAAAACCCCATTTCTCCCAATAATTCCAAGAAGGATAAACATGAAAATCCAATTATTAATCCACAATAAATAAACCTTATGTCAGAGTTGAAAACAGGAACAAAAGTTAAAGACCGCTATACTCTCAAGGAGTTCAAAGGAAGCGGTAGCTTTGGAGAGGTTTGGTTGGCACACGATGAAGTCCTTGACTCCGACGTGGCCATCAAAATATACATTTCTCTTGACCCTCGAGGTGTCGAGGAATTCAAAAGTGAGTATATTACCACCCAAGGAATATCTCACCCCAATCTTCTCACGACGACTTACTTTGACGTGTGGGAACAACGGCCCTTTCTCGTCATGAAATATTGCGCAAAAGGTTCATCAACTAATCAAGCCGGAAATATGGATGAATACGATATGTGGCAATTTATCCATGACGTGGCAGCAGGTTTGAAGCATTTACACGATATGCCCGAACCCATTATCCATCAAGACATTAAGCCCGACAACATTCTTGTGGACGATAATAATCGCTTCGTGATTACAGACTTCGGCATCAGCAAGAAAATCCGTTCAACGATGCGTAAGCAATCGAAACGCGCCGTTGGAGCCGGTGCTACGGCATATATGGGCCCTGAACGCTTTGACGCCGACCCCTCTCCGGTAAAAGCTTCCGATATATGGTCTCTCGGGGTCTCAATCTATGAGTTAGCAACCGGAGAACTTCCTTTCAGCGGTCTCGGAGGAGGCATGCAAAAAAATGGTGCAGAGATGCCTTCGCTGGACAATAAGTGGTCTAAAGACCTCAATATGGTCATGCAATCATGCCTTGCCAAAGAGCCCTGGGACCGCCCCACTGCATCTCAACTGGAAGAATACTCCGAAGCAATCCTCAAAGGTCAACCGGCAACCATTACATGGAACGCTCCTTCCCAAAATTCAGAAGCTGCAACCCCGGAAGAAATTGCGGAGCAAGTTGAACCTGATTTGACACTCGAGCCGGAAGAGCCGACCCACTCCAACACTAAACGAGTATGGCTTGCAATTGCAGGTATAATAGCAGCCATCATTATATTGATACTGATTTGGCCCTCAGGCAGTGAGGATGAGGAAATAACTATTCCTGAAAATACAGAAAAAGCCTGGGATGCGGTTGAATTAAATATAGTTGAAGATGAGCCCACAGATATTCCGGAAGTGCAGTCAACTAAGAAAGAGGAAGCCTCGGCTCAATCTACAGTAAAAAAAGAAGAGGTTAAACCCGCTGTTAGGGAAGAACCGACGACCGACAATAAGGCCACCTTGTTAAAGAACGCTTTAGCAAATGGTGACTATCAGCAGGTCCAACAGCTGGCAAATCAAGGATATGCTGCGGCCTATGCTCCTTTGGCAAAGTATTACCTCCGCAATCATGATGACCGGAGCGCTGAAATTTATGCAAAGAAAGCAATAGCGGCGGGATATAGTGAGGGATCAGACATAATCAACACCCTCATACAATTAGGATACTACGACGACAAAGATTAAAACGATAATATAACATGAAAATCAAGCAACTTTTAATGTTGATGCTCATGGTGGGCATCTCATTCTACCTTTCGGCCCAAGACGCCGCTTTCTACAAAAAGTATGCCGAAAAAGGCGACAAGGAAGCCATGTACAACTTGGCGGACTGCTACATTCACGGCACCGGCGGCGTCCAGGAGGACATGAACCAAGCCGCGTATTGGCTCACAAAATCAGCAAAGAAGAAATATGCTCCGGCACAAGTAAAATTGGCTTACTGCTACATATTAGGGGCGGGGGTACTGAAAGACTACAAACAGGCTTGGGACCTCGCTCAAAAGGCTCTTAAGCAGGAGGAACCGACCGCTAATCTCCTTATTGCTAAAATGTATAAGGATGGCATTTATGTCCCTCAGAGCTGGATAAAATGGGCCGAACACATTAAAACCGCAGCCAATTTTGGAAATAAAGATGCCCAAGCCGATTTAGGTATTGCATATCTCTTTGGCGTAAAAGATGCAAACATTGCTGATGACGCAAATTCTGCGGTATTTTGGCTAAGAAAAGCTGCAGATCAAGGAGATGCCAAAGGAAACTATTACTTGGGCGTTTGTTACGAATATGGTATTGGAGTGAAGGAAGATGAAAAAACAGCATTAGAATACTATTTTACGGCTGCAAATGCAGGACATCCTGAAGCGCAGTGTGAAGTTGCTACGGCTTACTTAGTTGGGAAAAATGGTGTTGATGTAGATTATTCCGAAGCTTATAAGTATGTCACTGCCGCAATTGAGCAGGAAGAACCTCGTGCCTACAGAATTATGGGAGATATTTATTACTATGGCATGGGCATAGAGGAAGATGATTATAAGGCTGCAGAATGGTACACCAAAGCCGCTGATGCCGGTAATACTTTTGCCTCCACTCAATTAGCACAAATGTATCTTCATGGGCAAGGTGTCAAAAAAAATGAAAGCAAAGCATTTCAGTTATATTATAAAGCTGCCTCAGATGATGATTTGAATGGTTTAGGTGGATTAGGTGTATGTTACGAAAATGGATACGGAGTAAGCAAGGATATTTCTAAGGCTGTTTCTTATTACCAGAAAGCCGCTGAAAAAGGACACAATTACTCAACATATAGACTTTATTCACTTTATCGAGATGGGATTGGTGTTCCGAAGAATACTAATCAAGCAATACAATACTTAAGACAAGCGGCTGACAACGGTTACACCGATGCTATCTACCGTTTGGGCCTTGAATATTTGACCGGAGAGATTCTTCATGAAGAACCATCGACTGCAATCAGATATATGACCCAAGCGGCTGAAAAGGGAATGGACTTTGCCGCCGGAGTTCTTGGCACAATTTATTACTCAGGAGAGGGATCAATAGAAAAAAACTATAATAAGGCCTTCGAATATTTAGTACAAGCCGTACGTTCACCGGAAGAGTTCGGCGAAAATCTCCTTGCAGAAATTTATCGTGATTTGGCGGCTTGTTATAGATATGGGCGTGGAACTGAGGTCAACCATAGCATGGCATCTTATTATTACGAACAGGCTGCAAAATATGGGGATGAATCATTTGAAGGAGTAAAAGCACTTCGCAACGACTAACATATGAAAAGAATTTTCTTAATCATCGTAGCTGCTGTGATGGGCTGCGTGGCAATGAATGCCGCGCAGCTCACTCCAGCGCAAAAAAAGGCAAAGGCTGAAATATTTAAAGCCTTAAAAAAGTATGGCACCAATATCTCCGATAGCGGAGACGAAGAGATTAAATTTAAGTATAATGATGTTACGTTCGAAGTATCAGTAAACATACTCAATCCACAAACCCTCTATCTCTCTTTAGGGGCTGTATTCGGGCTCCCCGAGGATTATATCCCGGAAGTGGCAAATATTGCGGCTGTTGCTGCTGCTTCCCCGAAACCGGTGTGTGCATTCGGTGGTAGAGGCATTTTAGCTTTCTCCTGTGAGATGTATGCTAAAGATGTCAAACCATTCCTCGAAGTATTTCCAGAAATGCTTCAGGCTCTATATTCCTCTGTAGAAAGCTTCCAAGATGAATATGACAAAGCACTAAAAGACTACGCCTCAGTCTCCGGAGCAAGCATAACCTCTCTAACAACAGATGCCAATTCCTTTATATATCCTAAAACCGGATCAAGAGGAGACTCAAAATTATATATAGAAAAAGTTACACTTGATCCTAACTATACCATCCTTGATATGGTAAGCTTTAATGGAGGCCAGTATCAATGGTGTTCCATCTCTAAGAATAGTTACATCTCCGCAAACGGAAAGCGATACTCAATGACGCGTGCGGAAGGAATCGAATGTTCCCCGAAGCACACCGATTATCCGGAATGGTACACCGGGCGAGACGTCTCTTTACGTTTCAAACTTTATTTTCCGGCATTACCGAAAGGCACAACTTCGTTCGATTTCTCGGAAGGATCTGTTGATGGCTGGAGTCTCAAGGGAGTAGAATTGAAGCATGGAAACGCCTATGCCGTCAGTGGCGAACGTCTCGAAACCCCCTATCACACCTGGGAATGCACCGGCATCGAAGTTCAAGATGGCCAAACCATACTAACCAAAACGGTCCGCCCCAAGAGTGAGGGTACGTTTATGTATAGTAGCCAAGATGAATATATTGAGGACGCCGATACCGGTCGGAAATATTACCTGACAAACAGCAGTATCGGCTTTGAAGGCTCTCCCTTGACCTCTTTCGACACCAAAGACATCACTTTCTATGAAGTATATCCGGCTCTGCCTTCAACTGTAAAGACGATCAACATATCTTCAGGCTCTCAATATTACGTCAAAAACTTAAAAATTCGCTAAAACTAAAATTACCGGGGGGATAAATATAATTCCCCCCACATTATGCTCCATCATGAAACGTTTAGCTTCATTAATACCTGTCCTGTTTTTTCTTATCACCCTTATCGGGTGTGAAAACAAAAATGTGTCAATATTGAAAAAAGAAGTTGCAAATGCTAATGCAACTTGCCCTATCAACTTGGGTATAGGGGGAGACCTTATTAGTGTAAAATATCAGCAGAAAGAAAACCGAGTAATCCTCTACTACTCGATTAACGAAGAGTTAGCGGGAGGCATATTCCTAAAACAAAATAAAGAGAGAATGCATCAATACTTTAGGCTTTTGCTCTCTAATAGCGAATCTAAAAAGATGCTGAAAGATATGGTTAACGCAAAGGCATCGCTGATGACGATCTATAAATCACCCTCGACCGGTAAAACCGTTAAGTTTGAAGTCCCATATATTGAACTCAAGGATATATATGCTAATCCCATATCGGACTCAGAAATCCAGAAACTAACCATAGAAAACTTAATAGACATGTCTAATGCAAGATGTCCATTAAAAATTGAAGAAGGCGTCACTTTGACAAAAATCGACCTTTTAGATGACAATTTAGTGTGCTATTACGAAACTGATGAGGATATATACGATATGAATGAGCTAAAACTTAACCAATCATATTTGAAAGAATCCCAACAAGAATCGTTTGAAAGTATGCGTAACGACTTAACCATGCAAAATGACTTGAAATCACTCATAGCTCTAAATAAAGGATATCAGTTCAGATATTTTGGTAATAAAACGAAGAAATTCGTTGATGTGATTTTTACCCCCGAAGAATTATCCCAGATTCTAAATAAATAAGTTAATAAATCATGTGTAGCATTGAACAGTGTTCTCGTTGTCGACGTGACTTCAACACATGCGGTCATTATGATCACACTGACCCCAAGCCATGTCAACATTATGTCAAACCAATCGACAATTCTAAAATGTTTGCTCGGTGGTACAAATTCTCCGGGCGAATTGGACGGTTGGAATACGTTCTGACTTTACTCATTTCGGTTGTCCTTTACTTCTTTGTCCTATTAGGTGTCGGACAAATCCTTCAAGCGGTTGGCATTACAATTGAAAGTATAGCCGGTTTATACATCCTCACATTGGCTGCAATGATACCGTCAATTTATCTTATGCTGGCGGCCGGCATTAAACGGACTCATGACACCCGTGTATCTGTTTGGTTTGCGCTAATTCCTGTCGTGGTGGCTTTTTGTCTAATGCTCGGTATCATTCCCGGCCTTATCCCCCTCATTGTAGGAATAGTAGGATGTATCTATCTCTTTAAAGATGCTGGCGAAGAAGGGGTGAATGAGCATGGCTCGAACCCCGTCCAGCCCTATGTAGAGCAGCTAAAATATTGAAGCTCAGCGTTATCTCAGGGAAGTTAGGAGCCGAGGGGGAGGAAGTTGGAGAGGGGGTTGGAGGGGGCGGCGGCGGACATGAGTTGGCGAGAGAAGGAGAAGGAGGCGGCGTCGGGGTCGGTGACGACGGAGAGGAGGGCGGGACCGGGGGCGGCGAGCCAGCGGCGCATGGCGTCTTCAAGGTCGGCGGGGTCGGCGACGGTTTCGGCTTGGAGGCCGATGGCGGCGGCTACGGTGCCGAAGTCGGGGTTGGTGAGGTCTGTCTCATTGGGTTGGAGGCCGGCGAGTTCCATTTCCCATTTGACGAAGCCGAGGGTGCGATTGTCGGCAACGAGCAGTTTCACATGGAGTTGATATTGAATAATCGTGAGGAGTTCGCCGAAGAGCATGGCTAAGCCGCCGTCGCCGCAGATGGCGATGACCTGGCGGTCAGGGCAGGCAAATTTTGCGCCGATGGCCATGGGCATCGCGTTGGCCATGGAGCCGTGGGTGAACGAACCGATCATCTGTCGATTGTCGGCGGGAGTCAGATAGTGGGAGGTCCAGACGTTGTTCATGCCGGTGTCAACGGTGAATATGGCGTCCCGGTCGGCAAGTCGGTCGAGGGTGTGGAGCATGTATTCGGGTCGGATTGCGCCGGGTTTGCCGGGGTTTTCCACGGGTTCTTGAAATTTGGCTTGAATGTCGGCGTAGGCCTTGAGGGCTTTGTCGAGGAATGCCGTGTCGGTCTTGCGGTTAAGCTTTGGCAGCAAGGCGTTTAGGAATAATCCGGCGTCACTTCTGACGGCAACGTCGACCTTACATTTGCGGCCTAAACGCTCTGCGCGCACGTCGACCTGAATGATTTTGCGGTCCGAGGGGAAGAATCCGGGGTAAGGGAAATTCATGCCGAGGATGATGACGACGTCGGCATCCTGAATGGAGTCTACGGCCGACCACATGCCGAGGTAGCCCATGTGGCCCACGTAGTTCTTGGCACCTTTGGTGAGTTCGAGCTGGCTTTTATAGGTCGTGACCAACGGTGCATTGAGCTTTTCCGAGAGTTCATGAAGCTGGCTGACAGCGTTTTTACATCCTGATCCGGCAAAAATGGTAATCTTCGTGGCGGAATTTATCAGCTGAGCGGCGGCGTCGACCTCTTCTTCCGTGGGTTCGGGCAGGCGGTTGGTGTATAACACGTCAGCCGCGGCATATGATGCCACTGCATCCTGATCAATGACATCGGCAGGCAGGCCAATGACCCCTACCCCGCCGCGCCCCACGGCCTCCTGCATTGCGGCCTGGAGCATGTGGGGCACCTGAGTTGGCGTCACGGCCATCTCATTATAAACCGAGCAATTGGAGAAGAGAAGCGTGGGGTTCGTCTCCTGAAAATATTCCGTTCCGAATACGCTGGAAGCGCAAGTGGAGGCAATAGCGAGCACCGGCGCATTGGAGCGCTGAGCATCATAGAGGCCATTAATCAAATGCACATGCCCCGGGCCACTACTTCCGGCGCAGGCGGCAATTTTGCCCGTCAATTGGGCTTCCGCACTGGCCGCAAAGGCCCCGGATTCCTCATGGCGCATGTGCACGAATTTGATTCGTCCATCGCTATGAATAGCATCGGTCAGGGCATTCAGACTGTCGCCCGTGATTGCATAGATATGTTTGACGCCCGATTCGGCCATCATGTCAACGACCTGCTCGGCCACACTTTGCTTCTTGTTTTCCATATTTCCATCAGATTAATGTAAACATATAACAAGAAACCGGCCCGAATGGTTTGCCGGGCCTAACAGGCCAATTTGGGGGGATGAAATAAGGTAGGCCCGAGGGGAATCGAACCCCTATCTAAGGTTTAGGAAACCTCTATTCTATCCGTTGAACTACAGGCCCGCGACGGATGTCCGACTGCAAAGTTAGCAATTTTTTTTGGGAAAATTTAGAAATTCGTGAAATTTTTCGTAACTTTGCGGAAATTTTATTGCGAATCTTTAGTAATGGCTAAACTGCGTAAGAAGTTAAAGCGTGTAAAAATTCATCGCGAGGGCACTGATATACTGATTGTTACCCTGGTGCTGCTTTTAATATTTAACGTCCTCATCTGGTCGTTATCCACTCCTTGGGGCATCGTCACGACGGTGGTCACGGGCATTTTGTATGTGTTTTTGGTCAACTTTTTCCGCTCGCCCAAGCGCCATTTTACCGGCAATGAGGAAAACGTCGTCGTCAGCTCCGTTGACGGCACCGTCGTAGCCCTCGAAGAGGTCTACGAGCCCGAATATCTCAAGCGCAATTGCATCCAGCTCAGCGTCTTCATGACCCCGCTGAATGTCCACGCCAACTGGTTTCCCGTCAACGGCGAAGTAATCTACACGGCCCACCATAAAGGCCGCTTCATGAGCGCCTGGCTCCCCAAATCAAGCACCGAAAATGAGCGCTCAACCATCGTGATTCGCACCGACGACGGCCAGGACATCCTCGTGCGCCAGATTGCCGGCGCCATGGCCCGCCGAATCGTCACTTACGCCGAACCGGGCATGGAGGCCAACATTGAAGACCACATGGGCTTCATCAAGTTTGGCTCGCGAGTAGACATCTACCTGCCGCTCAACACTGAAATCCTCACCGAACTCCACCAAAAAACCATCGGCGGCATCACTGAAATTGCCCGCCTGCGCCCCCACGTCACCCCCGCCGATGTGGCTGATAATCAGGAAGGAGGACCCGAAGAATGAAACGATATTTCCGCTGGCTCCCCAACGCCATCACCTGCCTCAATCTGACCTCCGGATGCGTGGCCTTAGTCCTTGCCTTCAATGGCTTTTACGGCTCTGCCTCGCTGGCCATTTGCGCCGCCGCCGTGTTTGACTTCCTCGATGGCGCCGTGGCCCGTCTCCTTGGCGCTTACTCCGACATTGGCGCCGAGCTCGACTCGCTGAGCGACCTCGTCAGCTTCGGCGTGGCCCCCGGCCTGATGGTCTATTGCCAGCTTCCCGCGCCTTATAATCTCGTGGCCGTGATGATCCCCGTGTGCGGCGCCCTGCGCCTGGCCCGATTCAACGTCGACACCCGCCAAACCACTTCATTCATAGGCCTTCCCATCCCCGCCAACGCCCTCTTCTGGATTGGCATGTCAGCCTTTTGGGAAGGCGCCAACCTCGCCAATGAAATTTGGGTGTGGGTCCTCAGCGTGGTGTTCGTGGCCCTTGCCATGCTCGCACCGATTAATCTCCCCTCGCTCAAGTTTCACGACTTCAAATTCTCGGGCGAAAACCGCGTGCGTTACCTGCTGATAATCCTTACCATAGCCCTGTTGGCGCTCTTCGGCGTTCCCGGCCTGGCATTGGTGATTATCGTCTATCTGATGCTCGGCGCCATTTCCGCTTTCATCAAGTAATTCACCCCCCTGCCCCTCCTCTTTATGACCCTACTGATAATCATAGGCATCGTCCTGCTGCTGTGGTTCTACGTCTTTCCGCGCCTGCTCCCATACCTGCTCAAGCGCCAACTGCGCAAAACCTTCGGCTTTGACCCCACGGCCTTCGGCTCCGCCCAACAGCAACAGCAGCAACGCCGCCAAGCCCAGCCCCAACAGCCCGCCCACAAAAAGATAATTGACCCCACTGTGGGCGAATACGTCGAGTTCACCGAAACCGAAACCACCACTCACGTCGAAACCCCCGAAGGCACGGAGACCACCACCGTCATCGAGCAGCAAATCACTGATATTCAATGGGAAGACCTGCCCCCGGAGGAATCAAAATAATTGACGCCACGCCCGACGACGCGCCCCTCATTGCCCGCGCAATCATGGACGCCATCGGCCCCGAACTGGTCCAAAACATGGCCGGTCCCCGGGGCACGGCCGACGATGTCTACGGCGTCTTCCTCCGCCTGGCCCAACGCCCTGACACTCAATATTCTTACCGCAACACCCGCATAGCCCTTGCCCCCGACGGCACCAAGGCCGGAGTCTGCGTCAGCTATGACGGCGGCCGCCTCAAAGAGCTCCGTCGCCCCTTCTTCGACGAGGCCCGCCGAGTGTTTGGCTGGCAAATCACCCCCGAGGAAGTCGACGCCCTCCCCGGCGAAACCGACCCCGACGAATTCTACCTCGACTCCCTCGCCACCCTACCCTCCCATCGCGGCCAAGGCATCGCCACCGCCCTCATCCTCGACGCCCGCACCAAAGCCGCCGCCGCTGGCCTCCCCCTCGGCCTCCTCTGCGCCGACCATAACCCCGCCGCTCGCCGCCTCTACGAATCCCTCGGCTTCCGCCCCCACTCCCGCAAACCCTTCGCCGGCGAACTAATGACCAACCTCCGCCTCAACTACCCCCCCCCCGCGCCCAACTACAAGGCACCATATAATTCTTATAAGACTTATAAATCTTATAAAACTTACGCCGCCCCAAACCAACCAACACACACCCCAAAAAAAATTATTTTTATTTTTTTGCGGTTTATGGCTCATCCGCGTTCGTAAATTTGCACCCACAAATCTATCCGCAAATTATGAACCACCCGCAAAAAACACACCGCCTCATGTAGGGCTGCACCCCGGTGCAGCCGAGGCCCTCACTTAGCCGCAACGTTCTGTGTCGCAAAAGGGCCAACCTCGGATGCACCGGGGTGCATCGTCAATTATCATTAATCAAACCCGGCAAGAAAAGATTTTAAATATTTATCATGGAATTATTTGGCAAATAAAAATTTTTGCGTAACTTTGCAGCGCAAGCCGCTCGCAGAAGCCCGGCAAGGGCAAAGTGGGCGGGGCGCAGACATAATTTTTTGGAGAGCGTTTACTCGGCGCTCATTCTTGACCTTCCGAAATCTGGTAAATTTCAACACTTCGTCAAGGATGTAGCAAACAGTAGATGCCTTTGTGGATATGATAAATCTGCCATAGTTAACACGTGAGTGCTGACTTATTGGCTTGTTTTACCATAATCTGCGTGAGGCTTCTGCACGTTTGCTCGTTCAACGAAGAATGGCATACCAGGGCCTCGGAAGGTGGAACGAGCAAGTGATACAGACCCCCACGCTTTTCTTTTATAAATCAATAACATAAAGCCTTAATCCGGGGTGGTCTATCAAGGCAGAAATATTATTAACCAACTTACACACAATCAATTATGAAACAATTCAAATCAATCATTCTCGCGCTTCTTTTCTGCGCTTTTACCTGCGCCTTTACCTCAGCACAGGTGTTTGACACCGTGCGCAAAGGCCCAAGTTTTCATGGTTATCTTGAAATAGTCCCTGTAAAATCAAGTAAAGTCATCTCAAAATGCCATCAGATAAACATGCACAACATAACATTGTCCTATGGCGACATTTCCGGCGACCCTGAGATATCACTGTGGAGTTCCAACACTCCTATTGTATCATTTGGAGAATATCCTAACACATACATTCAACTATATAACAACAAAGTAACGCTTGGGTATATCGACCTACCCATGACACTTACAATTGAATATAAGGGTAAGGAGAATGGAAAAAAATATTATGAAATCTATGGAACAGATACCGATGGAGAAGAATATAAAAATATTATAGCTAATGCAGGAACAAATAGCTATGACTCCCCAATTAATTTTAGGAAGAAGGGGTGGTGGGAATCTGGATACGTAGAGCCACTGGGATACGAAGATATGTCTGGTGATGAGCCGGTTATGCTTGAAGTGGTCAAAAAATGGGCTAAAAAGTTTAAGAAGCGAGTAACAATAATTAATCACGAAACAAAATAGTATTTCATTTTTAACAATGACTAATTAATTTCATCTCAAATCATGATGCTTAAACCATTCATTAAACTCCTCTGCTTCGGCCTTCTTGCCCTGACACTCTCGATGACCGGCTGCGGCACCGACGATGACGAACCCGGGGCCGAAACTGCCACCACCAAAATCACCCCCGAAGAAGTCCAAGCCGCAATGCACCTGGAAGGTTGTTTTTACTTCCACCATGCCCAAGAAATAGATGAGCAAGGAATCTTAACAGACATATTTAGAATAGAACCAGGTCATTTGAAAGTCAAAGGACACGCTCTTATTATTACTAAGGTAGAGTTATATATTAATGGAGAATTATATTCCACAAAATACAATAATAGTGATAATTCTGCAATCTTAGCATTCCAAATTACTCAAGAACCAAACACGCCAAAAAACAACTATAAAATTCATATTTATGGTTGTACATGCCCAGAAAACGAAACCTATATTATTATATAGTCCATACCCTTAATCCTCAAATCATTATGATTAAACCTTTCATCAAACTCTTCTGCCTCGGCTCTTTTGTCATGCTGACTACGGCTTCGTCATGCGTACCGGATCCCGTTCCTGACCCTGATAAGGTTACCAATGAACTCCAAAAGGTTTCCAAAGAAGACGTCCAAAATGCTCTGACCAAGGCCGAATTCAAGGCAAATCCTATCACCAAAGAAGGCAAAGAAACGTTGACATCGGTTAGCTTCTACTTCGAAATCTCAGCCAGCAAACCGGATCTTCTGAAGGCCGGAGGCGAAAGTGTCAAAATAAGTAAAATCGATTTCTTCTTCGACAACGAACTCATATCAACTGCCTATGAGGAACCATATATCGTTGAAGGAAAAAGAACAGATTTATCAGAAAATAAACACAAAATTTACGCTCAGATTTATGGCTATACCTCATCTGAAAACCTGACGTTTATAACCCTGTCTTTAGAGGAATATAACCTGGCCGAGTATATCGATTTTTACTGGGATTACAATATGGTTGGCGAAGGAGACACCTTTACCGTCACAGCAGAAATTAATCCCGACAAAACGGCTCATGGAATCCAATTAAAGAGTTTTACAGCCTATTGGGACAAAACACCTATGGGCACTTGCACCTCCGCACCATTCACTTTAACTCATAAAGTCACTGAACCCGCAGGATCGAAAGTAAATGTCAAACTCGTATCCACGTTCTCCGATGGTCAAAGTTATATCCTCAACCATCTTGTAGAAGTTTACGATTCGGGAAGTACGGTATTTACAAACGATATACTTTCCCGTTCAAATGTGTTCACGCAGGCCGATATATTACGTTGCAAGGCGCAAACTTTCTATGGCAAGGATTCAAAATGGAGTCTGAATTTTGTTGTCTATTTTGATGACGTTGAGATTGGTTCCTCCTCCACATTCCCCTATACCTACGAGAAATCCTTACGAAACGTTTCAAAAGGCAAACACATCCTTAAATGGTGTACAACGTACTTAGATCCTCAAGGAAACGTAAAAAACTCCTCATATTCTCAAAAGGAAATCATCGTCGAATAACCTAATACATAACCGATTATGAAACAAACATGGACTAAGAGGGCTTTGTTGACCCTCATCGGACTTTTAATGGCTATTGGAGCTTCAGCCCTTGTACCCCCTAAAACGCTCGAAAAATGCATCCAAGTGAATATTTACGGCCATGAACCTGATGATGAGATTGAAATCATGGCCCTGCCAGGCGACAGCGAGGACTCACAAGGGGTTGCATTTGTAAAGATTCCCGGCACGGACACCAACATCGTTAGACACTTTCACTATCTCGTTGATGGCGCAGAAGAAGGCTGTTTTGGAGTCGTTGAAAGATTCTCATATAACGGCCAGACTTACAGCAATGTAGCACTTATGGTATCCTTTACCGTAGCGGCAGAAGTAGGCGCCATCGTTGAATATGCAGTCTACAAAGGTGATGACACGATCTATTCAGACACCTTTCTCCTCAAAGGTGCGAAATTCTCCAATCCCGTCAGCAATAATGCCCAAGACAAAGCCGGCTACGATGACTCAAGTTGGGCCGGAGCCTTCAGCGACTTCGGATATTGGCTTATGGCACACGTAGAACAATATCAGGAATAACCCATATAGAGTGATAACCATTTGAAGGCGACTCATGAGGTTGGAGTTTGTACCGACCTTATGAGTCGTCTTTTTTTAGCAGACATTTAAGGATGTGCAAAATAACGCAAACCAAATGTAGGGACATTGGGCTGTTCTATCAGCGACAAAACGAGGTGCGGCGAACGAACCCGCTGGCGGGCGGCAGAACATAGGCACGTTCGGAGGGCCAAGGGCCCGAGAGCGTGTTATGCAGACACCCAACCACAATTTTGAGCCGCAGAGCGGCGACAGGAGCGCAAACAAAGAATTCTGTCGCAGCTCTGCGGCTCATTTTCAATAATTTAACTATAAAGAAACACGCTCTCAGGCCTGCGGCCCTCCGAACGTGCCTAAATTCTGGTGCCCGTAAGGCGGGCTTTTTGCTCGCAAAAATTTTTCCCATTTTTTTTCTTTTTTTGCGGTTTATGGCTTCTCCCCGTTCGTAAATTTGCACCCACAAATCAATCTGCAAATTATGAATTACCGTAAAAGACTCCGCCACATGTAGGGCTGCACCCCGGTGCAGCCGAGGCCCTCACTTAGCCGCAAAATCCTCTGTCGCCAAGGGGCGGCCTCGGATGCACCAGGGTGCATCCCTACCCTCAAATTACTTTGTATTTTGTATTTTTTAATTTTTTATTTCCCATGAACACATTCAAACATTCCACTAACGAACGCAACAAAACTAACGTCCTCAAACTCCGTATGAAACATGGCGCCGCCGGCTATGGCATCTACATGATGCTCCTCGAGCGCTTGGCCGCGGATCCCATTGGTCGACAGCCGCTGAATTACGACATTCTCGCCTACGAGTTTCGGGAATCCAAGGAGCTGATCCGCTCGGTCGTGGAGGATTTCGACCTCTTCATTATCGACTTGGACCGCGACTCATTCGCCCACGACGACATTAACCGACAATTGCCCAAAAAGTCCAAACAAGCCGCCCAAGAAGCCGCCCTCAACGCCTTCATCTCCGAACGCACAACCTGCGAAGACTGGCTCAACACCACCGCGCAATCCTTCGACATCTCCCCCCAACAACTCCGAACAATCCTCCACACCACCTTCCGCACCGCCACCCTCGCCACCCCCGACATCCCCACCACCGACTCCCTAACCCGCCTACTCAATCAGCAGTTATCAGCCATCAATTCGCCCGCTCAATGTAGAAACATCGCTTCGCGATATTTACAATGAACGATAATGGCATGTAACCTCATGATGCTCAGAGCCTTGAGACATCGCAAAGCGATGTCCCTACATTCAGTCGCGAATATTGCGTAAAGCGCGCTAAAAAAAAATGCGTAAAAATTACGCGGAAAATTTGGTGGTTTCGGAATTTTGTTGTAACTTTGCGGTGTAAATTTTACACATAATTGATAAATTTTTCTGTTTTATGCTTGGAGCAATTATTGGCGATATTGTGGGTAGCCGCCACGAGTTTTTTCGGACGAATGACTATAATTTCGAGTTCTTTACTCGCAAATGCTTCTTCACGGACGACACGGTCTGCACTTTCGGAGTGGCCGACTCGCTGCTGCATGGTAAGCCCTATGGCGAGATGATCCACAAGTGGTGTAAGCGCTACCCGGACCGCGGCTATGGCAGCCGATTCCGCCAGTGGGTCTACAGCAATGACCCGCAGCCTTACGGATCGTTTGGCAATGGGTCGGCCATGAGGGTTAGCCCCGTGGGCTGGTGGTTTGACACGCCCGAAGAGGTGATGGAGGAGGCAAAGAAATCGGCCGAGTGCAGCCATGACCATCCGTGGGGCATCATCGGCGCGCAGGCCGTGGCCATCGCTATCCACGACTGCCGGAAGCTGCGCAAGGAGTACGGCGACCGGCCGATTCCGCGCGAGGAGATTCGCAGCAAGGGTCTGCGCCGCGCCATTGAGCTCTATGAGCCTGATTACACGAAGTTTAACCTCAACTTGGAGGATTATCGCAACATCTTTGACGAGACGTGTCAAGGCACGGTGCCCCCGGCGCTGCAAATCATCTTGGAGAGCGACGGCTTTGAGGACACGGTGCGCCGCGCAGTGAGCCTCGGGGCGGATGCCGACACCATTGGCGCCATTGCCGGGAGCATTGCCGAGGCTCTTTGGGGCATCCCCGGGGAGATGAAAATGATGGCGATGACCTATCTCGACCCGGAGATGATCGATGTGCTCGACGAATTTCACGAAAAAGTAAATGAACGAAAATGAGCGACAAAAAAAAGTTCTGCTACAAGTACCCGCACCCGGCGGTGACGACCGACTGCGTCATCTTCGGTTTTGACGGCGCAAAGTTGAAAATACTGCTCATTCAGCGCGGAATTGACCCCTACAAGGGCTTATGGGCGCTCCCCGGCGGCTTTCTGAACTCCGAAGAGACGGCTGAGGAGGGCGCCGCACGCGAATTGCGCGAGGAAACCGGCTTTGAAGCGGCTTATTTAGAGCAACTTAGGGCTTACACTTACCCCAAACGCGACCCTCGCGAGCGCATCATTACCATCGCGTTTATCGCCTTGGTGAAGATCGGCGAGGTGGCGGGGGGCGACGATGCTGCCGACGCGCAATGGTTTGACATTGACCAAGTTCCGCACTTGGCTTTTGACCATGAATTGATTCTGCGCGACGCCTTGACGCGCCTGCGTGAGCAGATTCATTTCCACCCCGTGGGCTACGATTTGCTGCCGGAGCGATTCTCCATGAAGGAACTGCAAACGCTCTATGAATCAATCCTTCACGTGAATTTCGACCGCCGCAATTTCGCCAAAAAGATGCTCCATTTGGGCATTCTGACGCCGATTGAGGAGCCGAAGACGCGCCCCCAACTCTATGAGTTCAACCTCCAAACCTACGCCGAGCTCAAAAAACGCGGTTTCCGCCTGGAGTTTTAAGAGAGGGTGCGGGCTACGGAGGGTTGGCCGACGAACCAGACGACATCGCCGAGGTTAAAGCGCTGAGTGGGTGTGAGTTCCACAAACTCGCGGCCGCGCTGAATGGCCACTACAAGTAGATGGTGCTTGCCACGCAGATTGGCCGACGACAGGGTCTTGCCCAACAGGGGCGAATCCTCCGTGAGCTGCATGCTCTTGAAGCTGACGTCCTCGCCGGAGCCGGAATCGTGGGCCTCCTCGGCGCCGGCCTCAAGCAGGGGCATGACCTTGGTGATATTTTCTTCGGTACCGATGATGCCGACGACGTCGCCCGGGAAGAGGCGCTCCTCGGGTCCCGGCACGGGGATTACGCGGCCGCCGCGCATGATTGAGGCGACGTTGACGCCATAGGTGCTCCCGACGTTGCTGATGCAAAGGCGGTCGCCAAGGAAGGGGCAGTCATAGCCCACGGTGCCGAAGGCCATGTGCATGTCGCTGACAAGGTTATTGTTGGCGCCGGTGCGACGCAATTCACGCTCGTTGAGGTTGTTAAGGAACTTGTTTTCGATGCGGCTGAGACGATGGCGCAGGCGGCGCGAGGCGAAGATCACCCAAAGGACAAAGCCGGTGATGCCGAACAGCAGACCAAACCCGAGGCCGAAATGAATGCCGATGACGTAAATGACGAAACCCATGCAAATCATCAAACGGAACACGCTCATGCACACTAACGGGACGTCGAAATGCGCATTGACCTTTACTAAGCGCTCGCGTTCCCACTTCTTTGACGAGGGCGCGGAGAGGCCCAAGAGGAAGGGCGACATGACCGTCAGAGTCAGCGCGCAGCATAGCAGACTTCCCCAAAAGCCGGGCATATAATCGGCCACAAGAGGATGGACATACATGCGGAACGTCAGCGCAATTGCCACGAGGACAACGCTATAGAGGACCACTCGCCAGGCATAGCGCTTGAGCACGGAGGTCCAGAGCGCCTTGACCTCAGAGGTGTTGGTGGTCGACTCGGAATAGCGGTCAACGAGCCAGCGCAGGCGCTTGGGCAGGTGGCGCTCCACGGCGTTATAGACCGGGTCGGCACACTTGATGAAAATCGGGGTGGTAAACGTGGTGATGACGGAGACGGCCACCACAATCGGGTAAATCGTGGGGTCGAGAACCCCTAACGACATGCCCAAGGAGGCGATGATGAAGGAAAATTCGCCGATTTGAGTGAGGGTGAAGCCGCTCTGAATGGCCACTTTGAGGGTCTGGCCGGAGATGAGCATGCCGGTGGTGCCGAAGAGGATCATGCCGATTACCACGGCGGCCGAAAGCACTAAAATCGGCTGCCAATACTCCATGATTACCTGCGGGTTAACCATCATGCCGACGGAGATGAAGAAGACGGCGCCGAAGAGGTTTTTGACCGGTGCGACGACGTGTTCAATCCTCTCGGCATAGTTCGTGCCGGCAAGGATCGAGCCCATGACGAAGGCACCCAAGGCCAAGGAGAATCCGCACTCCACGGCGCAGACGGCCATGCCCAAGCAGAGGGCCATGGAGACAACCAAGAGGGTTTCTTCATTGAGGAACTTGCGCACGGCATTGAGCAGCGACGGGAGGATGTAAGTGCCCACTAAGAACCAGATAATCAGGAAGAAGCAGAGCTTGGCCACGGAATAAACCATCTCGCCGCCCTCGACCTTGCCGACGGCCACGGAGGAAAGGATGACCATCATCAGGACGGCAAAAAGGTCCTCAACGATGAGCACGCCAAACACCTGGGAGGCAAAACGCTTGTGGCGCAACCCTAAGTCAGTCAGCGCTTTAAGGATGATGGTTGTTGACGACATGGAGATCATGCCGCCGAGGAAAATCGAGTTGATGTTAGAGAAGCCGAGGAGATGGCCAATGGTGAAGCCCGTCATCATCATGCCGACGATGCAGACCAGGCAGGTCACTATGGCCGAGCTGCCGCAGCTCAGTAACTTCTTGAAACTGAACTCCAAACCCAAGGAAAAGAGCAGGACCACGATGCCGATTTCGGCCCAGAAGTCGATATTATCAGCATGGGCCAGCGACGGCAGCGGCTCAAAATTGGGCGACGCCAAGAAGCCGGCCACAATGTAGCCCAACACGACGGGCTGCTTAATCCACTTGAAAAGCAGCGAGACAATAGCTCCGAGGACCAGGATATAGGCCAGGTCCATGATCAGGGATTCAATCATGAGAGTTGATTGCTAAGGGTTATAGATTCAGTGGGGCCGAGGGAAGAGAGGTCCTCAAACAGAGTCATATAATCAGTGGTTTCCTTGAGGAGGACCACGAGGTTCATCCGCGTCACTCGGGCGGAGTAATCATAGTCGACATAGGTCTTGACCAAGGTCACACCGTGGCGGCGAAGCACGGCGTCGTAGGCCGTCATATCGGAGCAAATATCGCCGACTTTGAGGCGGATTATTCGCGATTCGGAGCCCATGTCGTGCTTGTGTTCGATGCTTTCGAGCTTGACTAAGATGAAGAGAATCAGCAAAGTAGCAAAGATAGAAACAACATACATCCCCACGCCGACGGCCAAGCCGATGATTGAGGCCATCCAAATGCCGGCGGCAGTGGTGAGACCGCGCACGGAGCCCTTCATCTGGATGATGGCGCCGGCGCCGAGGAAGCCCACGCCGGTGATTACCTGCGCGGCAATTCGCCCGGGGTCGCCGTTTTTCAGGCCTACGTATTCCTGGCAGACGTAGATGCTGACGAGCATGGCCAGGGTGGAGCCGAGGGCGATGAGGGCAAACGTGCGCAAGCCCGCGGGCTGGCCCTTGCGCTTGCGTTCGAAGCCGATGCAAGCGCCGAGGACCATGCTCAGACAGAGCTTGAAGAGCGCCTGGGGCAGGGATACCTCAGGCGCAATAAGTTGCTGATATATTGCTTCTAACAGGGTCACTTCTTCATTTCAAAATTACGTGAAGCAAGGCGATAATTGTCGGCAAAGAGCTCTACGCGATAGCTGCCGGGGTTGAGAGTGGCGTTGACGTCCCAGTAGATCTTCACTCCGGCAATTTCCTGGCCTTCGTATTCCACCACTTTTTGGGCCGAAGCCTCGAGGTTGGCGCCCTCAAAGGTGAAGTGGATGCCATTGCCGCTCAGGAGGTTACCCTCTGGAGAGGTGATGCGCAGGTAGATGGTCTTTTTGCCTACGGGAGTGGAGTTATTCTGGGGGATGGTGAACGTCACCATCAGCTGCTTGGCCTTGGTGATGTTCTTCTCGGTCTTGCCGTTGCCTTTCAGGGCGGTTAGCGTGACGGAGCTGACGTTTAGCTTCTCGGCAAGTACCATTCGCTCAGAGAGTTCCTTGTTTTCGCGGGCAGTGGTCTGCACTTGCGACGAGAGCTGATTATTTTGCTGCTCGAGGGTCTCGTTTTTCTCGCGGAGCTCCTGGTTTTGCTGGTTGAGTTCGTTGATTTGCTCGACGTAGTGGCGCATGATTTGCTTGAGGGTTGCAATCTCGGCCTGCAGCTGGGCAATGCGCTCCGACGAGAGCTTGTCGCGGCGTTTGAGTTCCTGGCGCAGCTCCTCAACTTTGTTCTTAGCGGCCTCATATTCAGCGCGAATAGAGTCGTTATTGAACAGGACCATCTGGCCTTCATGTTGGGTGAAGCTGGCCGAGAGTTCGTCATACTCGTTGGTCAACTGGAGCTGCTCGTTCATGAGCTGGAGCTCGGCAATCTGCTGCGTGGCCTCCTCGGTGGCCTTGGCTTGGTGCTGAAGCATCCAAACCAGGCAACCGATAATGGCGCCTACGATGAGGCAGGCCACGGAAATGATTATTTTCTTCTTGTTCATTTACCGACGGGACAAGCGGCACATTTGGCCTGGATTTCCTTAAAGAAGTCGTTGCCCTTATCG
Source organism: uncultured Bacteroides sp. (assembly GCA_964560625.1). GTDB lineage: Bacteria > Bacteroidota > Bacteroidia > Bacteroidales > Muribaculaceae > UBA3263. The sequence goes on from CAZLMV010000014.1 coordinate 20,854, forward strand.
TCAACGAGAATGAATGCGGGGAAGTCTTCCACCTCGATTTTCCAGATGGCTTCCATGCCAAGTTCCGGATATTCAAGGAGTTCCACCTTCTTGATGGAGTTGGCGGCGAGCACTGCTGCGGGGCCGCCGATGGAGCCGAGATAGAAGCCGCCATGCTTTTTGCAAGCGTCAGTGACCTGCTGCGAGCGGTTGCCCTTGGCTATCATGATCATGGAGCCGCCGGCGTCCTGGAACTGGTCGACGTAAGAGTCCATGCGGCCGGCAGTGGTGGGACCGAAGGAGCCGCTGGGCATGCCTTCGGGGGTCTTTGCGGGGCCGGCATAGTAGATGGGATGATTCTTGAGATATTCAGGCATCGGTTCGCCCTTGTCGAGGCGTTCCTTGATCTTGGCGTGGGCAATGTCGCGGCCCACGATGATGGTGCCCTTGAGGCTCAGGCGGGTGCTGACGGGATACTTGCTCAGCTCCTTAAGTACCTCTTCCATAGGCTGATTGAGGTCAATTTTCACCACGGCGCCTTCGCCGGCATTGCGTATCTCTTCGGGGATGAGTTCG
>CAZLMV010000015.1:0-3034 GCA_964560625.1 uncultured Bacteroides sp.
CATTTTCGGGTGTGAACAGATGCTTTGAGCCGTCGATGTGGCTGCGGAAATGAGCGCCTTCTTCGGTGAGTTTGCGATTATCGGAGAGGGAAAAGACCTGAAAGCCGCCGGAATCGGTCAGAATCGGGCCGTCCCAGCCGTTGAACTTATGCAGGCCGCCGGCGGCGCGGAGGGTTTCGAGGCCCGGGCGGAGGTAGAGGTGATAGGTATTGCCGAGGATTATTTGGGCCTTGACTTCCTCTTTCATCTCGCGGACATGGACAGCCTTTATGGCGCCTACGGTCCCGACGGGCATGAATATAGGCGTTTGAATCAGGCCATGGTCGGTCTGAATCAGTCCGGCGCGGGCATTAGTGCCGGGGGCGGTGGCTTGGAGGGTAAACTGCATTCGTTCAATTGTTTTTGAAAAACGCCGGAGACCATTTATAAGGCATCCGGCGCTAATTTCATAAGGGAGGGTGAACAGTGGGGGTCGAACCCACGACCTTCGGAACCACAATCCGACGCTCTAACCAACTGAGCTATGCTCACCATATTCGTCCTTTTCGGGTGCAAAGTTACGGCGAATATTTGAGATATGCAAATTTTTTTGCGATTTTTTTCGAAGGGGGCTCATTTCATTCGCCCACAATATTAAAGGGCGAGGGCTTTTTTGGCGTCGTCGGTGAGGAAACGGTAGAGGTCCTGGATGGTGACTTTGACTTCGATGATGCCGCTTGAGTAGGGGCCGATTTCGTAAGGTTGATAGACGAAGACGAAGTCGTTTTCAGTGATCTGGAAGTTGGAATAGGAGGGAATCGGGGCGTCAAAGAGGGTTCCTTCTTCGGGATATTGCTCGGCGGCCGCGGCGGCGATGATGCTGGTTATGCCCTTGTCGTTGCCGGGGAGGAAGACGTTGTCGGCGGTGAGGAGCTGATGGTTAGTGATAGAATAATTCAGGAATTGGCGACCAACCATGCCGTGGGCGGCGCCGTAATAGTAATTACGTGAGCTGACGCCGATTACGAGGAGCTCGGGGGTGAGGAGGGTTACTTCGCTGGTCACGTAGTTGAGGTTCACTCGGGGTTGATCCTCGGCCGAGGGGAAGGGGACTTTTTCGTAGGCAAGAGTGGCGGAATCGCCGGTCACGATGAGGTCGTTGAGGCCCTCGCGGAGGAAATGGTCGGCGGCTTTGTCGAAGTCCATGCCAGAGGCGTCGAAGGTCATGAGCATCAGGGAGTCCTTGAAGGCGTCGAAGTCCTGTTGGCCGATCTTGGAGGGCCATACTACGGAATATTTTGCGGCGCAATAGACGGAGTCGCCATTGAAGTCAGGCACGAGATAACCCACTGAGTCAGTGCGGGTTTCAAACTCGATAGTGTCGGCCGAGGCGTTTTTGTCACACGACTGGAGGGCGGCGGCGCCGAGGGCGAGGATTACGGCGGGCAGGAGCAGTTTAGAGATTTTCATTTTCGGGATGAATTTTGGAAATAATTACGTATCTAAAGGGTTTGTTTTTCAGATGGATAATGAACCGCGAGGCGCGCTCGTCGATGGTCTTGATGTCGCGCGCGGAGATGCGGAGTTCTGGGCGCGGGGCGGCGGGAGAATCGGGCGCCGGGGGCTCGGGGAGGAGGGTCAGGGAGCCGTCGGCGCTGATGCGCACGCGGTGGGGCCAGACGGCGGCGATGGCCTCGGGGGTGAGGGCATATTTATAATAGATCATCACCATGACGAGGGGGAGGATAAGGCACACCAAAACCGGGATTACCACCCAGAGGCGGGAATCACCGGTTTGATAAGCCGCAAAGGCCAGAGCGGCAATGGGGAGCGCAACGAGCCAGCCGCGGCTGAGGAGCCATTCTTCAGCCACCAAGCGCATGTAGGCGCCGGAGCTGACGCTCTGAGGGTCATCACATATGGAAGAAGGGCTTAAAGGGCTTTGCATCTTTCATCAGGGCGTTGACTTTGCCCACCTGGGAGCCGTCAGTAGTGAGCTGGAGGGTCTGCTGAGGCGAGCCGGGGGCGAGTTTAGCTTCGCGGAGGTCGACCCACACGACGCTGGGGCTCTGAGTGAGCTGGAAGTAATAGGTCATTTCGGTTTGGTCGCAGAGGGTGCTCCACTGGGTGGTGCTGATTTCGGGCTGACCGGGCACGGTGATGCCCATGGGCACGGCGCAGTTGCGGGTAATGCCGAATACGGCGGCGAGGGCGCGGGTGTGGTCAAGAGTGTCAGGGAGCACGGAGCGATAGAACGATGCGCGGGCAAAGCGGTCAGTGGATCGGTTGGTGCCCGGGAGCATGTTCATGCCACCGACGCCTTTCCAGTAGTCGGCCACGGCGAGCATCTGGTCATAGAAGGGGGCGTTGGTCAGGACGTTATACTCTTTGCCTACGTGAGTTTGGAGCACGCCGTCCTTATATTCCATCACGGCGCAATTGCCGGAGGAGTCAGAGAGGGCCATGTGGAGAGTGGCGGCAGAGCCGTCGGCCATGGCGGGAGCATCGAGGTAGAAAAGATCCTTGGCGGCCTGGGTCATGGCTTCTTCTACGGTAGCGAAATTATCGAGGAAGTAGAGGGGCCAGACGCTGGTCGACATCTTCTTGCGGTGTTCCTGTCCGTCAGGGAGTTTATAGACCGAGCCGGGGAGATAGAGCACGTTGACGGCGAGGCCTTTTTCGTTGAGACCTTCGGCCACGCCCATGTCATAGCTGATGGCGCAGACGGAACCGTATTTGGAGGTCCAGGTCATGTTTTCGGCTGGGTCATCATAGCTTTCATGCACTTCGCCGCGGGGGAAGGTGCGCAGGGCTGTGGGGATGGGGGTGCGCCAGTCGAGGGTGCGACCGGTGGCAGTGGCATATTTGCCGGCATAACAAACACGAGTGCAAGCCTGAGCATATTCGGCGCCGCAGACGGACGCGAGGGCCAGGGAGGCAAGAAGCAGAAGTTTCTTCATAGTAATGAGTTTTGAATTTTGTTTTTCTTATTTAACGCTTTTGCCTGCGGGTTTGTTCGGGGCGGCGGGGGATTTTAATTTTTAGGCGGAGGGTT
>CAZLMV010000015.1:3134-20631 GCA_964560625.1 uncultured Bacteroides sp.
CGCTGGCCGAAGGTGGTTTTGACCACTTGCTTGAAGAGGGCTTCGTCGCATCCGGCGTCCATGCGGTCATTGCGGGTGAGTTTGATTACGCCGCTCTTGACCTTGGGCGGGGGATTGAAGACGCCTTCGCTGACGGTGAAGAGATATTCGACGTCGTACCACATCTGGAGGAGCACGGAGAGGATTCCGCGGGCCTTGGTGCCGGGAATTGCGGCGAGACGCTCGGCAACTTCGCGCTGGAGCATGCCGGAGCAGAGGGGAATCTGCTCGCGGAAGTCGAGGACGTGGAAAAATATCTGCGAGGAGATGTTGTAGGGGTAATTGCCGATGACGGCAAACTGGCCGGCGCCCATGACTTCGCGGAGGTTCAGTTTGAGGAAATCGGCCTCGACAATGCGGTCTTCGTCAGCGAGTTGGGGGAAATTTGCGCGGAGATATTCGACGCTCTCGGAGTCAAGCTCCACGACCTTGACGTCGCGCCCGTGAGCGAGCAAAAACTGCGTCAGGACGCCCATGCCGGGGCCCACTTCGAGCACCGGGAGCTCGGGGGCGGAGTCGAGGGTGCGGGCAATGCGCTCGGCCACGTTGAGGTCAGTCAGGAAATGCTGGCCGAGGGCCTTTTTGGGCTTAACTTTTGAGGGGCTCATAGGCGTTCGAGGACGTTGCGGATTTTGTCGTAAGTGGTTATGCGCGTGGGCACAAGGGGGAGGCGGAGCTCGTTTTCAATGTAGCCCATGGCGTGGAGCAGACATTTGACGCCGGCGGGGTTTCCATCCACGAAGAGGAGCGAGAAGAGCTCCGTGAACTTATGGTGAATGAGCAGGGCGTTGGCAAAATCGCCCTCCAAGGCTAAGCGGACCATGCGGCTGAACTCCTTGGGGAAGGCATTGCCGATTACGGAGATGACGCCGACGGCTCCGAGAGTGATCAGGGGGAAGGTGATGCCGTCGTCGCCGGAAATGACCATGAAGTCGGCGGGTTTGCGCTTGATGATGTCGTCAATCTGGGTGAAATTGCCGCTGGCTTCCTTGACGGCGATGATCTTCTCGGGGAAGTCAAAGGCGAGGCGGAGGGTCGTTTCGGCGGTCATGTTGACGCCGGTGCGCCCGGGGACGTTATAGAGCACGATGGGCACTGGCGATGCCTGGGCAATGGCGGCATAATGCTGGTAGATACCCTCCTGGGAAGGCTTATTATAATAAGGCACGACGGAGAGGATGGCCGAATAGGCGCTGAGGTCCGTGAGGCGGATTTCCTCGATGACGCCCATGGTGTTGTTTCCGCCGAGGCCGAGCACGAGGGGGACGCGGCCGTTGACGCGCTGGGCCACGAAGTCGCGCACCTGGCGGCGTTCGTCGGCGGTCAAGGTGGGTGTTTCGGCCGTGGTGCCGAGGACCACGATGAAGTCCACGCCGCAGCGAATCTGATATTCCACTAATTGCGCCAAGGCCTGAAAATCAATGGTCTTGTCGCTCTTGAAGGGAGTAATCAGGGCCACTCCCATGCCCTTTAAGTTTACACGCGCCATAAATTAGTTTTTGGTACCTAACTCGCGAATTCCGCCGGTTGTGGTGTCAAAAATCACGTAGGCGGGGTTTTTCTTGTCAGTGAAAATCGAGGGGTCGAGGCCATAAATCACGCCTGCTTGCGCAAAACTGAAGTCGAGGCGCGCAAAGGGGCGATTTCGGAAGGAGATTTCAGCCTTAGCCGCGCCGGGGATGCAGTAGGCAATGCCCCCCTTGGGGAATTTCTTGGTTTCGCCTTTTTCGTTGAGGGGCATCTTGCCCTTGTCGGTCACTCGGACGTCAAGATAGACCGGGGCTCCGCTGAGGTCGTCGGCCGGAACGAATCCTTTGACGGGGTTGAGGCGGGCAATGACCATTTGATCTTCGCCATTGGCTCCGGGGGTTACGGTCAGGGAGATCTGCTCGGCGCGCTTGGTGGTGGTGCCGAGGAACATGGCGGTCAGGGCCTCTTCCTGGGCATTGAGATTCTCGAGGATGAGCTTCAGGGCGGCTCCGTCGGGCATCTGGTCAGCCTGTCCGGTCAGGTAGTCCTGGCGGCTTTGGCGCAGCTCCATGATTCGTGCGGCGGCCAGGGAGGCGCGCTTGGCTAATGAGGAGCTTTGGATCATGTCTTCCGACATGGCATAGCGCGAGGCGGTCTTGTCTGATTCGCTGAGGACTTGGCGATTCATGCCGTGGGCGGCCGGGGCGTCGGGCTCTTCAATCTCGGTGCCGAGGGCTAAGGGGAGGCCCTGCTGATTGACCAAGAGGAAGGCTGAGGCGCCGGATTTGAACTGCATGAGCCAGGTTTCGCCGGAGGTTTGGGGCACGCCGACGGGGGTCATGGAGGCGGAGGTGAGCACCCATGTGGATGATTCCTTGGTGATGGCATCCTTGGCGGCTTCGGGGCCGAGATAGCGCTCGGCATATTGATAGAACTCGCCGGGGGTTTTGACGGTTCCTTCGGCGCTGAGGCTGATTTGCAGGGCGGTTTGCGGCAGGGAGTAGACGATGCCGAAGTCATTGGCCTTGGAGGCGGAGAGCTTGGTGACCTGCTGGGCCGGGGCGCTCAGGGCCAAGGCGGCGAAAATCAGGGAAGAGAGCAGATGTTTCATACGTTGAGAGTGAGTTTAAAGGCGCGACCGATGTTTGCGGCAATATCGCCGGCGGTTACGCCATATTGGCCCTCGGTTTCGGCGGCAAGGTCGCCGGCCACGCCGTGGATATAGACGCCGCAGAGGGCGGCCACTTCGGGGCGATAGCCCTGGGCCATGAGGGCGGTGATGACTCCGGTGAGGACGTCGCCGGCGCCGGGAGTGGCCATGGCGGGATTGCCGGAGGAATTGAAGTAGAGACGGCCGTCGGGACGCACGATGGTGGTGTAACGTCCTTTGAGCACGATGAGTACGTTATGGTAGCGGGCCATTTCGATGGCTTTGACCAAGCGGGCCTCGGAGTTGGGTTGCTGGCCGAAAATGCGGTCAAATTCGCCGGCATGGGGGGTGAGGACCGACTGCGGGGGGAGGCGATGGAGGAGGCTCTGGCGCTTGGCGATGCAGTTGAGGGCGTCGGCGTCGATGACCACGGGCTCCTGGCGCCCGGTGAGGAACTGCTCGAGGGCGTCGACCGTGGCGTCGGCGGTGCCAATGCCGGGTCCGAGACCCACGGTGGTGAAGGGATGCGGCAGGCGGATGCTGCTGATGTGGATGTCGCTGTTGGAGGCAATGAACATGGCCTCGGGGGCCGAGCTCTGCATGATTTCATAGCCGCAGCGGGGGGAGTAGACGGTCACCTTCCCCACCCCGGCGCGCAGGGCTCCGCGGGCGGCGAGCACGGCGGCGCCCATCATGCCGTAACTTCCGGCCACGAGGAGGGCCGAGCCGAAGTCGGCCTTCGAGCAGAAGTCGGGACGCTGGCGCAGCAGGCGGCGCACGTCGTTGCGCTCCACGAGGTAGAAGGGCGCGGTGGTTTTGCGTATCTCCGTGGAACTCAGGCCGATGTCCATGGTTTTCCAGCGACCCACGACCTCATCGTTTTCGGCCATGAAGAAGCTCAGATGGGGGAACTGCACGGCGAGGGTCAGGTCGGCGTGCATCATGTTGCGATGGATGGCGTTGGGGTTCCAGTCGCCGAAGAGACCGGAGGGGATGTCGATGCTGATGACGAAGGCGCGGCTGTCGTCAATGTATTTGACCAACTCGCGGAAGCCGCCGCTCAGGGCCTCGCGCAGGCCCGTGCCGAAGAGGCCGTCGATGACGATATGGTTGGGCGAGAGGTGGGGGCGATTGAATTGCTTTATGACTTCAGTGAAGGCGGCATCAGGGGCGGCCTCGAGGAGGAGGTCGCGGCAGATGCGACACTCGGCGTTGAGTTTGTCGCCACCTATATTAAATAGGAAGACCTCCGGCTGATAGCCCTGCTGATAGAGGATGCGGGCCGTGGCCAAGGCGTCGGCGCCGTTATTTCCGGGGCCCGCGAAAATAGCTATCCGCGACTGGGAGGAGAGGAGGCTGACAACTTCGGCGGCCACGCTTTCGGCCACCCGCTCAATGAGTTGAAGCGAGGTTACGCCTTCGTTTTCAATCGTGGCGCGGTCAATTTTCTTGATTTGGTCAGTGGTAAAAATTTTCATTGCAGATAGTTATTTTTTATTGTCAACAGGGCGAAGAATCGGGAGGTGCCATCCATATTGGAGGGCGAGCATGCGGATGGAGATGCACGTGATCATGCAGGCTAAGGCGGAGAGTTCTGACGACCAGCCCATGACTCCGACGCCCCAGTAAGCCACGCCGCCAAGGAGCGAGGCCATGGCGTAGATGTCCTTGCGGAAAATCAGGGGTTCTTCGTTGATGAGGATGTCGCGGAGCACGCCGCCGAAGGCGCCGGTGACCAGGCCCATGGCGATGGCGATGCCCATGGGTCGGCTGTCGACCACGGCTTTTTCGATGCCTATGACCGTAAACATAGCCAAGCCGATGGCGTCAAAGACCAAGAGCGCACGCTCGCGGCGCACCAAGAAGGAGCTGAACACGATGACGACGACCATGGAGAGGGCCGTGCCGATAAAGTAGCTGAGAAACATCTTCATGCTCGACACCCAGAAGACCGGGTTGCCAAGGAGCATGTCGCGCAACGTTCCGCCGCCAAGGGCCGTCACCAATCCGACGATGTAGGCGCCAAACCAGTCGAAGCGCTTGAGGGCGGCGAGGCGGATGCCCGAGATGGCCGCGGCAATTGCCCCGATCATCTCGATGATATAGAGGAATGTTTCTTCAGCAGGGACTTGCATCAGAGTTTAATCTTTTCGACGCGGCGAATGTGGCGGCCGCCTTCAAATTCGGAGTTGAGGAAGACGTTGACAATCTCCAAGGCGAGTTCGGCGGGGATGAATCGCGCGGGGAGCACGAGGCAGTTGGCGTCGTTGTGGGCGCGGGCCAATTGGGCAAGTTCGGGCTGCCAGCAGATGGCGGCGCGCACGCCTTGGTGTTTGTTGAGGGTCATGGCGATGCCGTTGCCGCTGCCGCAGATGCCGATGGCGGGGTAAACTTCGCCGCTCTCGAGGGCCGACGCACAGGGGTGGGCAAAGTCAGGATAGTCACATGACTCTGCTGAATAGGTACCGAAGTCTTTGACTTCAATGCCTTTTTCTTGAAGCATTTTGATGACCAGGGCTTTGAGTTCGAAGCCGGCGTGGTCAGAACAGATTCCGAGTTTCATACGGGTGCAAAGTTACGAAAAAAATTAAAAATATAAAATACAAAGTACAAAGTAAATTAAAATACAAAATACAAAATAGAAAATTAAATAGAAAATAAGGCGGAGGCATAAATCTTATAAGTCTTATAAATCTTATAAAATATATGGAGGGGCGCGCCCTATGTAGGGCTGCACCCCGGGGCTTTTTACTTAGTGCGCTGTAGCCCGGAGGGCTTGCACCGCGGTTAACCCCCGATTGCGCAGCTATCGGGGGTTGATCACGCTCTCCTCTACCGGTCAACCCCGGCGGGGTTGCACCTTTTAAGCAGATTGTGCAACCCCGCCGGGGTTGAATTATAAGTAGTTTTAATGCCCGGGGTAGGGCTGGCGCCCAACCCCGGGTTAACCGCAGTGCAAGCCCTCCGGGCTATAGTGTGCGCTAAGTAAACAGCATTGGGCTGCACCAGGGTGCAGCACTACAAGTTGGGGGGTTGATAGTTGGTGGCGGGGATGTTAAAGAAAGTTAAGGAAATAAACCTTTGGGGGCGGGGGCGGTCTTAGAATCGTAAACGGAAAGAAAAACTAACAAAAACACCAAAAAAAAATGAAGAAATTAATGTTGACCCTGGCCCTCATGGCCATGACCGCCGGAGCCGCTATGGCCCAGAATCAAGATAACAAGGCTTGCAATAAAGATTGCGCCAACACCGAGCAATGTCAGGCCAAGAAAGACTGCAAGAAGGCTGACTGCAAGAAGGCTGACTGCAAGAAAGCTGATTGCAAAAAGGCCGACTGCAAGAAAGATGATTGCAAGAAGGCTTGCAACGACCGCTTTGCTCGCGAATTTGAAGGCATCGACCTGACCGCCGAACAGCAGGAGCAAATCAACGCCATCCACGCTGAGCAGCAGGCTGCCCGTCAGGCTAAGAAAGAAGCTGCCAAGGCTCAAAAGCAGGCCGTCAAGACCGACCGCCAGGCCGAACGTCAGGCTTACCTCGAAAAGGTGAAGAGCGTGCTGACCTCCGAGCAGTATGTGAAATATCTTGAAAATCAGGCCACTCGCGCCAACAAACCGATGGGTCGCGCTCAGGGCAAGCGATTCGACAAGAATGCCCCCCGCAAGGTCGCTGACCGCGCACCCCGCGCCGCCAAGGCCGTACAGGTAACTGAGGCCCAAAGCGCTGAATAACTGACAGCTAACCACTTTTTTCAACATCTATAAAACAACTAACTTTCTAACCTGAGGGGGGTTGCGCCGCGATAGGCGTGACCCCTCTTTTTGTCGGCGGGGGATAAGAGCTATTAGAGCAATTAGAGCAATTAGAGCAATTAGAGCAATTAGAGTTATTAGAGTTATTAGAATTATAAGAATTATAAGAATTATAAGATTTTATGTGTCGCGGCGGGGTTGGATTTTGGGCGAAAAGTCCTTAAAATTTGCAAAAATTTCACTTTTACCCCCCCCCCGTTAACAATAATTAACACTTTTCTACGTTATTGTAACAGAATAATGCCTAATTTTGCACTCCACTAAGAATCAAAATATCAAAACCTTATTCTTTCCGTCAATGCGAAAGTCAACTAAACTCTTAATCGCTCTGGCTATGTCCGGGCTCGCGTTTCCGTCGCTAAACGGACGCGAGACAGCGCTGAAAACGAACATAATCTATGACGCTACTGCCACCGTCAACTTGGGAATTGAGCAGTCCGTAGCCCCGAAATGGAGCTTGGACCTCAGCGCGAATCTCAACGCGTGGAACATGCGCAAAGGTGCCCGCTGGAAACACTGGCTCGTGCAGCCCGAAGCCCGCTACTGGTTCTGTCAATCCCTTGACGGCCACTTCCTGGCCATGCACGCCTTGGGCGGACAGTACAACGTGGGCCACTGGACTGACGGAGGAATCTGGGGAATCAACACCATTGATAAGTTTAAACACAACCGCTATCAAGGTTGGTTCGTGGGCGCCGGCGTGGGCTACGGCTACGCCTGGACCCTGTCCAAACACTGGAACCTCGAGGCCGAAATCGCCGTCGGCTACATGTATACCCGCTTTGACACTTACGAGTGTGAAAACTGCGGCCGCAAAATTGACTCAGACAAAGATTATCATTACGTTGGACCGACCAAGGCAGCCCTGTCGCTGGTCTATGTTTTCTGATTGCCATGCTCATGAATTGCAAAAACATACTTACTGCAGCACTTCTGCTCTCTGCCCTCTCGGTCTCCGCTAAGAGTGTGCACGTCGCTTCGTCATCGCTCGACGTCGAAAACGGCAAAATGGTTGCCGACATGGTCCTTGACCTCAAGTCCGCCCCCATCGAGTCGAAAAACACCGCCGTTTTCACTCCTTATATATTATCGCAAGGCGGCGACTCCCTGAGTTTCGCCCCCTTCTCCATCTACGGGCGCCGGAGCCTTATCCACGCTCAGCGCCTGAATCAGCCGATGCCCGCCAACTGGGCCAAGGCCGGCCAGCAGGACTCGATCTATGCGTTTCACGAGACGGTGGACTACACCCCCGAGCTCAACGGCGCCGAGTTGGCCCTGCGAGTGGACCTCTATGGCTGTGCCAACTGCCTGAAAGAGACCTACTGGATCAAGGGTCCGACGTGGGAAGCACCGACGTTTAACCCCGCCGAGGCCGTGGTGTTTGAAGTGCCCGTGGCCACGGTGGTCAAGGAGCGCGCCGCCTCCGGTCGCGCCAACGTCGAATTCCAGGTGAACCGCACGGTGCTCCTGCCCGATTTCCGCAACAATGCTCAGGAATTGGCCGAAGTGGCCCGCACGATTGAGAGCGTCAAGGGCGACCCTGACGTGACCATCACCGGAATCTTCCTCAAAGGTTTCGCCTCGCCCGAAGGCTCTTACTCGAACAACACTCGCTTGGCAAAGGGACGTACGGAAGCCCTCTCCAACTGGATTAAGGACCGCTACGGCCTCTCTAACGACCTGATTCACCCGGCCTATGAGCCCGAAGACTGGGACGGCCTCCGCTCCGCCTTGGAGTCGGACCCCTTCTTCCCCGAGCGCGACGGCCTCTTGGCCATTGTCAACGAACCGGGCCTCACCCCCGACGCTCGCGACCAAAAGCTCAAGGCAACCTATCCGCAGGCCTATCAGCGCTTGCTCGCCGAGATTTATCCCGCGCTGCGCCACACTGACTATCGCGTCGAATACACCATCCGCACCTTCACCACTGCCGAGGAGGTCATGGCAGTCATTGCCCAAGACCCCTCAAAGCTCTCAGCCGCCGAATTCTTCCTCGCCGCCCAGAGCCTTGACCCGGCAGATCCCCGATATGAAGAGCTGATCATGATGGCCGTCAAATATGACCCCACAAGCGAAGCCGCCAATCTCAACGCCGCCTCCATCGCCCTGAAACACGGCGACCTCCCCGCGGCCGACAGCTATCTGCAGCACGCCGGCAAATCGCCCGCCGCTGAATACACCCGCGGCCTCCTCGCCATTGAGGCCGACGACCTCACCGCCGCCGAGCAACACCTGCGCAACGCCCTTGACGAAGGTTACACCCCGGCAGCCTCAGTAATCGAAAAACTTTCTTTCCTCAAAAAAATAAAGAAATAATAAACACTAAACACATTTTTATATGAAAAAAGTACATTTCCTCTCCGCAGCTCTCATGGCCTTGGCCCTGACTGCCTGTAACGACGACCCCGTCGGCGACAAGAACCCCTTAGGTCCTGCCGGCTCAACCGAAGGCGAGTTCATCGGCATCACCATCACCAACTCGGCCAACTACGGTAGCCGCGCCGAAGGCGACGACGATGACGTCACCACCATCACCTCCGGATACATCACCGGCACCGCCGACGAAAACTTCATTGATAAAGACAAGCTCCACTTCCTCTTCTTTGACCGCTTGGGCAACCCCTTCACCATGCAGCTTGACAATAACTATGCTGACGGCGTAGAAGTTCAAGAAGCCACCAACTGGGTGAAACCCCTCAACCTCGTTGACGACACCGGTGTGAACACCGGCCACGTGGCCACCGGCGGCAACGACGACAAGACCAAGGCCGTGCTCCTGCTCGGCAAGAGCGCCGACTTGGCTTACCAGGGCATCCGCCCCTCGCGCATCGTCTGCCTCGCTAACATCGACGACGCAAAGGTGGCCTCTGACTATGCCAATAAGTCAATCGCCGAACTCATGGAAGAACTTTCCGAGGGCGACAACGCTCCCTTGGAATACGACCTCCGTGACGACAAGGGTCACTTCCTGATGACCAGCTCTACTTACTTCGACGGCACCAACGTCGTTTGCTGGTCAGACATCACTGCCGCTAACTTCTGCTCTACCCCCGAAGACGCAGTCAAGGCTCCCGTGCAGATCTACATCGAGCGCCTCGCTGCCAAGGTTTCCGTAAACCAGATCCCCACTGACAACAAGGTCAAGGCTGCCAACGGCACCGATCCCCTCAAGCTCACTTACCACTACATCGACAAAGACGGCAAAGTGACCCTGAGCGAGACCTCTGAAGTGCTCGTGAAGACCACCGGCTGGATGGTCAACGATGACCACCAGCGCAACTACGGCATCAAGCACCTGATGAACGGCAAGCTCTCTTCCAGCTACTTCAAGGAAGCTAAGGACTTCAACGCCGGCGTGCGCTCCTTCTGGGCATCGACCTCTTCCCTCCAGGATGTTGAGCAGTTCATCCCCGCTGACTTCAAAAAGGCTGAAAACGGCGTGTTTACCGCTGACAATAAGCCCCGCACCGAGTATATCTTCGCCAACACTTGCGACCCCTTCCTGGAAGGTGAAGATGGCGACGGCGTAGAATCTTACCGCACCAAAGTAAACTTCGCTCGCTCTTATGCCACCAAGGTTCTCGTAGGCGCTGAAATCTACGTGGTTCCCGAAGGCACCGAGGCTATCGCCGAAGACGCCGAACCCACTCAGCTGATGCTCTGGGCCGGTAACTATTACACCCCCGAAGCTCTCTGCAAGATCCTCTACGACGGCCGTCTTACCGACGAACAGCGCAATGAAGGCTTCGTGGTTTGCTACGCTCGCGCCGTGACCCGCACTCAGAACATTGGCCACTGCAACGTTAAGTTCTACATCACCAAGACCAAAGCCAACGCTAACAAGGACGTGACCAAAGCAGACGGCACCCGCCCCGATGGCCTCACCGCACTGAACGAAAAGACCGTGCCCGCCGCACTTTACTGGAACGGCATGTGCTACTACATCCTCAACATTGACAACAACACCATCTGCACCAAGGGCGACCACGACGGCGACCGCATGTATGGCGTGGTACGTAACACCGCCTATGTCTACAACCTGAACTACTTCGTAGGCCTCGGCACCCCCGTTACCAACCCCGAAATCCCCACCGAGCCCGAAAATCCCTCTGAGACCGACGGCTATGTTGCCGCCAAGCTCAACGTGCTCGACTGGCGCGTGGTTACCAACTCAACCATCCTGCAGTAATCTCCCAAGCTGGTACTTTGTTACCACACACACCTAATAATTAAGTTTGTCCGCGCGGGGCGTCAGCCCCCTCTGGCGCCCCGCCGACCAAACTTTCTCCCCTCCACAAACAAACCAAGCCAAAACCAATTTCCCATTTTCCACACATTTCTTTACAATCGATTGATGATGAAACTTAAGCATATACTTCTTGCCGCTATCGCCGTGATGGGATTCACCTCCTGTGGTCTCATTAACGATGAGAGCGATTGCGTGGAGTCGGCCAACATTTTCGAATTCACCTACACTAAGAATCTCAAGTTTGCCGATGCTTTCCGTGCTGAAGTCAAGTCCGTAACCCTCCTCGGATTTGATAAGTCCGGCACCCTCGTCCACGCCCAACGTGCACGTCAGTCGGAAATGGGACCGGAAGGCAACAAGATGACCGTCAACCTCGCCCCGGGAACCTACGATTTCCTGGTGTGGGCCGGCGATTATGATGACCACTTTGACATCGCTTCCGCCAAAATCGGCGAAAGCAAACTGACGGACTTCACCTGTCGTCTGCTGACAGAAGACTCTCACCCCGACTCTCCTTCTGCCCCCGAGACCCACGGACACTCCACCCAGCCGCTGGAACACCTCTTCCACGCCTTGGTGCGCCTGAATCTCGGCTACGCCTCTCCCTCCAATCCGAACGTCCACACTATCGACCTCACCAAGGACACCAACTCCATCCGCGTGATGCTCCAGCAGCAAAGCACCCACTCCGAGCTCTCGGCCGACGATTTTATCTTCGAAATCACCGACCGTAACGCCCACCTTAACCACGACAACTCCATGCACTCGGACAAGTCCAAGGGCCACGTCATGTATCACCCCTGGCACCTCTCCGAAGGCTCTACCGAATATGAAGCCGACTCCCGCGCCGAATCTACCACCGGCCGAATCAACGTGGTCCTCGCCGAGCTGACCACCAGCCGCCTTCACCCCTCTAACGAAACCACGCTGACCGTGCGCAAACGCGACACCGGCGAACGCCTCTTCTCCATCCCCCTGCAGAAATACTCCCTGATGATCCGCAACCAAGCCTTCGCCTCCATGTCTGACGAAGAATATCTCGATCGCCAGGATAATTTCTCCCTGACCTTCATCCTCGATGAAAACCAGCAGTGGACTTCAGTGAAAATCAACGTTCTCGACTGGCGCGTGATTTACAATAACCAGGACCTGCATTAATTACCCGAAAATGACCATCCATAACGTTCCCAACATACTGACCCGACTGACCGGAAAGCTCCGCGCCACGCTGGCCGCCGCGCTGCCCGCAGCCCTGCTCATGGCCGGTCTCTCAGCCTGCGACGACAAGAACGAGCCCGGGCCCTCGATGCCGCAATTGCCCGAGGGGAGAACCTTCATCTCCGTCCTCGTCGCTGCCGACGCGCCCGCCGCACGCACTGCCGACGACGGCGCCGTCAAATGGGGCGACAACTACTTTAACCAACAAGGCAACGACTTCGAAAACCATATCCGTCAGGAGCGAGTACACCTCGCCATCCTCAAGGCCGACGGCTCCCCCGTGGCCGTCTCCCCCTCCGGCGTGCCCTTAGGTAACTATTACACCGCCGACGGCGACGACGACATGCTCATCCTCCCCCTGCCGGGCCAGAGCAACATGTTTTATGCCTATCTCGACGTCACTGACCTCAAACTCCAGAAGGGCCAGGACTACGTAGTGGCCGTCACGGCTAACTATTATGACGACAGCCGCCCCGTGATTTCCCAGATCTCCAACTCCACCTTCAGCCTTGACTCTCTGATCAACATCAAGGGCGGCGGAGGCAAAGACCCCTTGGATTACTATCACGGCGCAATCCCCATGTTCGGCCTGCTGCGCTGGACCTTCGGCGACTATGCCGAGCCCGACGGCTACTTCGACGCCTCATCTATCGGCACGGTCCACATGCTCCGCTCCGTATGCAAGATTGAAGTGCTCCTCCCCTCTGAAGAGGACTCACCCATTGCCAAGAATCTGTCGTTTGACGAATCCCTGCCGCCCCACCTTGCCGGAGTCAGCGGCACCCACCTCAACGCCAAGGGGATGATTACCCCCCAGCGCAACAAATGGCTCGCCACCGGCATCAAGTCCGTCAAGGACATCACTTTTGCCAACACCTACAACGAGCTGCGCAGCCGCTGGGTCTCGCAGGTCTACGACGACAAAAGCTACTATCTCCCCGGCATGATCAAAGATAAAAACGGCAAAACCACCGGCTATTATATCTACCTCCCCGAGGCCTCGGCCGCCACTATGGCCCCGCAGGTCGACCCCCTGCGCCTGAATGTCACCGTCACCTTCACCCCCGACAAAGGCGACACCTCCAAGCGCAAACGCACCGTCACCGGTACGCTCTTCCCCTCCATCCCCTACGACGAAGTCAATCAGTGTTACCCCGTAGGCACCGATTTTGAAGCCTGGAAACTGGTCCGCAACCATATCTATCGCTTCATCATCACCGACATAGCCGACGAAACCTCGCTGGAATACCGCGTCAACCAACCCGGCCAGCAGATTGTCAACGTCCCCGATTTTGATTGATACATTTCAGACCATCATATATGAAACTCCGAAAACTCAACATACTCCTCCTGCTGCCGGCGCTGGTGCTCCTCCTGAGCCTCGGCTCCTGCGTTGACGACTATCTCTACAACAGCGTCAAGGAAGGCCTCAAACCCGGCACCCCCGTCGAACTCTCCTTCGGACTCCAAATTCCCGAGGGCGAAGACGCCATCATGGGCGGCTCGCGCGCCTCGACCGACACCGAGACCGACCGAGTGGTCTACGACCTTTATCTCTTTATCTTCAATGAGGAGACCCAGCAGCTGAAAACCAAGTATTTCTTCCCCCAGATCAGCAACACCGGCCAGAATCCCTGTGACCCGGCCTATTCCTCCACGGGCTCGGCCATCGTGGAGCGCGACGCCGATGGTCGCCGCATCATCAAGCGCGTCCACACCACCGCCGGCCCCTCAAAGATCGTCGGCGTGGCTAACTGTAACCGCAAGGGCTCGGCCATGATCCTTGAGAAGCTCAACAAGGTTTCCACGGTTGAAGAGCTTCGCGAAGTGATGGTCTCCACCATTGACCCTCAATCCAAGCAGCCTGACTTCGAGCAGTCACTCACCGTCATGAGCGGCTACTACTATCCCGGCACGGACGCCACCGCCCACGTCACTACCCCATGCGACTTTGAAGCTGACAACGAGGTCAAAAGCAAAAAAGGCTACGTCAACATCGACGCCGAGGTCCTCCCCGGCATCCTGTGGCTCACGCCCCTGCAGTCGCGCGTGAAATTCGTCGTGATGAGCGAAGGCCCCGCCGAAAAAGACGGAATCCCCGCCGGTCAGTTCGTCATGGAGTCCTGGCAGGTCTACAACCTCCCGGCGCGCACTCCCCTGTTTTGTCATGGCTATGGCGACGGCAAAGACGCCCTCGAGCCCCAATCGGTCAACTCCTTGGCTATCACCCGTTTTGACTCTGACGACGAATTAACCTTCACCGACGCCGAAAAAACCGCCCTCAAGGACGATAAATACACCGGAATCTTCGGCTTCAACTTCTTCACGGCCGACAATCACCCCGGCCGCGGCAGCGAAAACATCAAATCCTACGGCGACCGCGCCCAGTGGGTGGGCGAGGACTACACCTCCCCCACCCTGCCCCATCAGAAGCAGTACATCAACGCCCCCGCCGGCGCCACCTACGTGGTGATCCGCGGCACCTATTCGGGCGGTTCTTACGTCACGGAGGCCGGCTCCACCGAGCCCGTGCTCAAAAACGTGACCGGCGACGTTACCTACACCGTGTTTCTCGGCCATAACTCCGGTTCCGGAGCCAATGCCGATAACCGCGACTTCGACACCTACCGCAACTTTAACTACACCTACCTGATCCGCGTCAAAGGCGTCGACAAAATCACCGTCGAAGTCAACAAGGACCAGGAAGACCGCCCCGACGCCGAAGGCAACATCATCACGGCCACCACCTCCACCGAAACCCTCGATGCCCACTACGAGCAGCGAGTGATGCACGTTACCAAGCAAAACATCCTCGATGCTATTAACTCGGATAACTTCCTTGTGTCCGTAACCGTGCCGATGTTTAAAGTGTCGCGCCGTATTTATAAGTACGACAACAATAAACCCGACGCCGACCCCAACAAGGCCCTTCCCTACATGCAGTGGCTCGAATTCTATGAGCACAAAACCGGC
The DNA here is from genome assembly GCA_964560625.1 of uncultured Bacteroides sp. GTDB lineage: Bacteria > Bacteroidota > Bacteroidia > Bacteroidales > Muribaculaceae > UBA3263. The sequence goes on from CAZLMV010000015.1 coordinate 18,046, forward strand.
GAAGAAAACCGCAAATACATCCACTATACCGATGCTCGCGGCAATGGCACCACCAAAAACACCATGGATATCAAGCAGTTCATGGCTCGCCTCTATCAATACGCCCACGATGAATCTGCCCCCGATGAGATGACCTTCACCGTCTACTTCGACGAATATATCTACGAAGAAGACCCCGGCACCGGCACACCCATCACCTGGCTTGACATGATGCGCGACGGTCAGCCCCGACGCATGACCATGTTGGGCACCACCAAATTCTCCACCGACCATAACAGCTCCTACACCAACTCGGGCACGACCTACGTGCAGCGCGCCATGCAGACCATCTACGATGTCGACATGGACGGCATTGAACGCGGCTGGGCCACGGAAGTCATTGAAGAAGACCTCTTTGCCGCCGACCAGCCTTACATCCCTTATGGCACATTTACGGCGCATCCCGGCTATCAGTATAACAAGAACAAGCACCCTGAGTCCAAATATGGACGACAAAACACCTGGCGTGTCAATTGCGGTCCCGGCGAAGATCTTTGGGATTGGAAAAAACTCATCAATAACGAAGGCTATCTGACCCGACCCGCCGCACCCAACTCAAACAATGCCAACGAAACCAACCTCTTCTCAACGTGCATGCAGCGAAACCGCGACCTTAACGGCAACGGCAAGATTGACCGTGAGGAACTCCTTTGGTACATGCCCTCAATGGAGCAAATGCAGCTCCTCTACATGGGTTATGGTGCCTTGACTGACGACGTTATGCTCTATAACCCGCAGGAAGAACGCAAAAACGGCAACGTTGACTCTAAAAACTATAAACTACGCCACTACGTAACCTCTTCTTTCAATAAAAAGCTATGGGCCGAAGAAGGACTCTCGATTTCTGCACTCGGCATTGAGGGTAACACCCCGGCCACCAAACCCGGCGGCTGGAACTACGATGCAAAGCTCTACGTGCGTTGCATCCGAACCCTTGGCACCCACAACTTCCAACACAAAGACGTGCCTTGGGATATTGACCTGGTTCCCGAAGCGCAGTATCAGTCAATCTACGAATACACCCCCTATCCCCGCATTGAGGATGAGAACGACACTTATCGTCCCTATAAATATGAGGACCATAAGCTCGGACTCATCACGATGAGATACCTCAACCCTAAGTCGCTGATCAACGTGCCCCGTCTTACCGAAACCATGGGCCGCGTCCACACCTTTAGCGAAACGAACTTCCCGACTTATCAGTTTGAAGTGGCCGATACCATCATCGCCATCACCGGCGAACATATCACCCCTCATGAAAATGACAAGAAAGTCATCGAATCGGTGTTTGATCTGCTCCGAACCGAGCCTAACTATAGCCCCTGTGATGCTTTGGGCGACGGCTGGCGTATGCCCACCATCACCGAATTAGCCATGATTGAATGGGCTTGGGATGCCAACTGGCAAAACCTCTTCAAGCAGGATTATCCGGGTTACGCAAATGAAGGCGCAAATACACAGAACGATAAACTCTACAAATGGCGCGAACTCACCGGCTATGACGCTGCGATCCTAATGACTCGTACCGAATACTATTACAAGCAGCTCGGCCTTGAACCCCCGTCGGGAACTGTCCGCACCTACCACGTATATGACAACGACTTCAACGTATCAAAATCGGCTCAGTTCAGTCTGATTAAAACCACTGACCAGGCTAACGCGACAAACAAAAACCGTATTCCGACCATCCGCTGCGTCCGTTCTTACACCAAAGCCAATGCATCTGCTCCAACACCTAAGTCTGCTCGCGCTGCCTCTACTGCTACTCAGCGCAAGCTGCGCAAAAAATAACTCCCAAAAGGCCGCGGGCGCTGACTCAGCGCCCGCCGTGGCCTATCCCCTGCCCTCCGTGGAGTCCTCTATCGTGGACCCTCACGCGAGGGCTTCATCTATTTGCGCCCGCTTTTGGGATGCCGCCGTCTTTCCCCCGGCCGACCAGCCGCTCGACTCCCTGTTTGAGCAAGCGCTGGCCAATTTCGTGGCTATCGCCCCCTTGGCCTCCGAGCCTGACTCCGTGAGCCTCGGAATCAACCGACTGCTCGAAAAAGGGGGCATTGAGCGCGTAATGCCCCTGGCTGAGCGCTATCTTTTTGACCCCAATTCTCCCATGCGCTCTGAGGAGACCTTTTTGCTCTTCCTTCAGGCCGCACCCACCTGGGACCGCACTGAGCTCCTGCTGCCCCAGGTGCTCAAAAACCGCGTCGGGACCATCGCGCCCGACTTCCCTTTCGTCGACTCCCGAGGCCGCCAAAGCACCCTCTACGACTTTCTGCGCACCCACGGCCAAACCTTAGTCTACTTCTTCGACTCCGAATGTAACGTCTGCAAAAGCCTCATCCCCGCAGTCCAAGAAGCCGCCCAAGGCATGCCCGTGCTCGCCATCTGCCCCGAAGCCAACGCCGCACAATTCGACGAGGTCCTCAGCCTCTTCCCCGAAGATTGGACCATTGCCCGCGACCTCGGCCAAATCGACGCCGCCGACCTCTACATCTTCCCCGCCCTCCCCAGCGCCTACATCCTCTCCCCCACCGCCCAAGTCCTCGCCAA
>CAZLMV010000016.1:0-20289 GCA_964560625.1 uncultured Bacteroides sp.
ACAAAATACAAAATAGAAAATACAAAATACAGAATTACGAGCGCAAAGTTACGGCTGAAAATTCCCCAAAACCGCAAAATTTGTCAGAAACTCAAAAAAAATTTAGCCATTAGCCTATTTGTGAAGATATGTTGGGCGGTTGATTATCATTCTATTGAAAATTTTTGTTCCATGGAACAGTTTTTTTCAGTACAACACTTAGGGGACCGCGCGAATCCGATTTGCCCCCAAATACGCCCATAAGGCGAAAAAAGCCCGGGGGGCTTTCACTACGCGAAGCCGGAGGTTGCACGCCAAAGGCGACAACCTCCGGACAAAAGACCTAACACGCTAATTATCAACCCCGGAGGGGTTGCACCCTCGCGCGAAATTGTGCAACCTCTCCGTTGTAAAGAAGGGGGGGAGACCTCTCACGACCTCCGGTTGTCGCCTATGGCGTGCAACCGGAGGCTAAGCGTAGTGAAAGCCCTCAGGGCTTTTTTCGCCTTATGGGCGTTTTGTGCCGACGGGGTAGTGCTGTCGTGCGGAAGTCTATGTAACTCACATATTCTCAGTATCTTTGAGACATCGCAAGGCAATAATATAGAACTTGACCCAAAGAGATTGAGATTAGAAGTAAATAGATTTGATTTGGGCATAATATAGGACTTGACCTAAATGTTATTAATGATAGAACTATCAGATAATTGTGTAAATCATATGGGTTTAAAGATTTTTGTAATGGCTTCTTCTATAATCTTATGTAATTCTGACTCTGTGAGTCGTATAACGCTCTTATTTGTATTCATAGTATTATATTTATATTGTTTATTTTCTTCTAAATTTGGCGGAACTCTAAGTCCAAATTCTTGTGGTTTCAAGTCTGCTTTATATACATAGACAAAATTTTTACCTCTCGTCTTATCTGTACTTACAATAAATGTTACATCATACCCCAATTCTATAAGATGAATTGACCCGTTTGGAAAATGGATATATCTGCATGCATAATCCCATGCGATTTTTCTATTGGAAATATAACACTTCAGATTATCAATATATTCATACCATTGATAATATGCTTCAAGATTATTCTGATTGTAATCTTTAATCAATTTAATGTTCTTCCTAATTTTAGCAGAAAAGAATACAGGAAGTTTTGGTGGTAAATTTTCTTCATTTAGATAAGTTTTTTCATTTATTTCTTTTCAATTCCTCTCTCAAATTATTTAAAAAGACATCAGCATCCACTCCAATACCTCTTTCTATTATTTCGTCCATTGGTAAAAATTCAACTACTTTTGTTTGCTGACGACCTTCACATATAGGCGATTTAGAACAATAGTATTTATATTGTTCAGTTGTTAAATCCCCAATTACATCCATATATTCTTCAAGAGGTAATTGGTTGATACGTTCAATATCCAAACTTCCATCTTCTTTCAAGTATGCCATATTTTTGTATTTAATCGTTATCAATAAATATCTGTTAGTTAATAAAATTCAGTTAATTATGCAGCCATAAGGCCAACTTTTATTTCATTCCATCTGCGCACGATGCCAATGGACGTTTCATACTTTACGCAAAATTACAAATAAAAGATGTGAAAGTCAAATCCAAGTTGTCCATGATTGGCTCACTTTGGGGTCAAGTCCTATATTATTGCCAAATAAATTAAGAATACAAAATACAAAATAATTAGAGGGTAGGGATGCACCCCGGTGCATCCGAGGCCGCCCCTTAGCGACAGAGGATTTTGCGGCTAAGTGAGGGCCACGGCTGCACCGGGGTGCAGCCCTACATGTGTGGTGTTTTTTTTGCGGGTGGTTCATGGTTTACGGATGGTTTTGTGGGTGCAAATTTACGAACGCGCTGAAGTGAAAACCGCAAAAAAAGTAAAAAATTTTTTCGAGCCAAAAAGACCGCAGAGCGGTCGCCAGAATTTAGGCACGTTCGGAGGCCCAAAGGGCTGAGAGCGTGTTTCTTCGCCACGTGCCCCTAATAGAGAGCCGCATCGGCGGCGACAGGAGCGCACGTCAGGGGATTCTGTCACCGCTACGCGGTTCAGTTTCAAGGAATTAGCATCGCGGGAAAACACGCTCTCGGGCCCGCGGCCCTCCGAACGTGCCTAAATTCTGGCGGCCGCTCTGCGGCCTTTTGCGCCTTATGGGCGTTTTGTGCCGACGGGGTAGTGCTGTCGCGCGGAAGTCTATGTAACTCACATATTCTCAGTATCTTTGAGACATCGCAATAAAAAAGGCGGATGGAAATCCGCCTTTTTGTTGATTCGTTTTGGGGGTTGATTAGTTGTTGCCTTTGAGGATGCCGCGTTTGGAGGCGCGGATGAAGGAGATGACTTCGTTGCGGAGTTCGCTTTCGGGGATGGTTTGTTCGACGCAAGCCAAGGCGCTGGTGGTGTTGAGGTCCGTCGAGAAGATGATGCGGTAAATCTCCTGGAGCAGAGAAATTTGCTCGGTGGAGAAGCCGCGGCGACGCAGACCAACCACGTTGATACCCACATAAGAGCTCGGGTTGCGGCCACACATAATGTAGGGCGGGATGTCCTTGTTGATCAGCGAGCCGCCTTGCATCATCACGTGCGCGCCCACATGGCAGAACTGATGAATCAGCGAGCCGCCGCCAATGACGGCATTGTGATCAATGTGGACTTCGCCGGCAATCTGGCTGGCATTGGAAATGATGACTTTATCGCCGATGACGCAGTCGTGAGCCACGTGTGAATAAGCCATGATCAGGCAGTGAGAGCCGACGATGGTGGTGCCCTTGGAGGCGGTGCCGCGGTTGACGGTGACACACTCGCGGATGTTGGTGTAGTCGCCGATGACGGCCGTGGTCACTTCGCCCTTGAATTTCAAATCCTGGGGCGTACCGGCAATGACGGCGCCCGAGTGGATGTTGCAATGGCGGCCGATGCGTGCGCCGTCGAGCACCACGGCGCCTGTGTGGATATGCGTTCCTTCGCCGATTTCTACGTCGTCGGCAATGAAGGCAAAGGGATCAACTTTGACGTCGGCGCCCAGGCGTGCCTTGGGCGAAACGCTTGCGAGGGGACTGATAAGTTCTGCCATAATTACTTGTTTTTGATGATTTGAGCCATGAATTCACACTCGGTGACGATCTTCTCGCCCACGAAAGCGTAACCTTTCATGACGGCGCAACCGCGGCGCAGTTCGCTCATGAATGAAACATGGAAAATGAGGGTGTCGCCGGGCACGACCTTGTTGCGGAACTTCACGTTGTCAATCTTCATGAAGTAGGTGGAGTAGCGCTCGGGTTCGTCGACGGTGGAGAGCACCAAGAGGCCGCCGGTCTGAGCCATGGCCTCAACCAAGAGCACACCGGGCATGACGGGCTCCTGGGGGAAGTGACCCTGGAAGAAGGGTTCATTGCCCGTAACGTTCTTTACGCCAACAATATAGTTGGGACCCTTTTCGATAATCTTGTCGACCAAGAGGAAGGGGTAACGATGGGGGAGCTTCGAGCGAATGGCGTTGACGTCCATCAGCGGCTCTACGTTGGGGTTATAAATTGGAGCCTGGATTTCCTGACGCTTGAGTTCCTTGCGGATTTTCTTTGAGAGGGTGGTGTTGAGGCTATGGCCGGGGCGCGTGGCAATCACGCGGCCCTTGATGCGGCGGCCAATGAGGGCAAGGTCGCCGAGCACGTCCAAGAGCTTATGGCGCGCGGGTTCATTGTCGTGGACCAGCGGGGTGGTGTTGACGAATCCGAACTCGCTGACGCTCACGTGGGGCGCACCCATCAGGTCGGCGATGTGGTCCAGGGTTTCCTGGTTCATCTTCGAGTCGTAGATGACGATGGCATTGTCTAAGTCGCCGCCCTTGATGAGGTTAGCGTTGACAAGGGGTTCGATTTCGCGCACGAAGACGAAGGTGCGGCTGGCGGCAATCTCCTTGTTGAAGTCGGCGAGATTGTCGAGGGAGGCAAACTGATTGGGGATCACCGGCGAGTCAAAGGCGATCATGACGTCGATGGCGAAGTCATCGTCGGGCATCACTACGATGGAGGCGCCGGTGGTGTCGTCGCGCACCTCAATTTTCTGCTTGACCACGTAGATTTCGCGCTCGGCGGCCTGCTCTTCGAGGCCCACGGCTTCAATGGCGTCGGCAATCTTGATGGCCGAGCCGTCGAGGATGGGCATCTCGGGGGCATTGACCTTGATGAGGCAGTTGTCAACTCCGGCAGCATAGAGAGCAGCAAGGGCGTGTTCAATGGTGCTTACCGTGACGTCGCCTTTGCCGATGACGGTGCCACGAGTGGTAGCTTTGACGTTTTCGGCTACGGCGTCGATGATGGGTTGATCTTCCAGGTCAATGCGCTGGAATTTATAGCCATGGTTGACGGGGGCGGGAAGGAATTCCGCTTCGATTTGCAGGCCCGTGTGGAGACCTGCGCCATTCAGTTTGAATGATTCTTTGAGCGTTTGCTGCTTCATATTTGCAATATCTTAATTTTCGAGTTCTTTGATTTTCTTTTCGAGTTCGCGCACCTTAATAATAAGGTCGCCGATGCGGGTGAGCTGTGCTTGTTGGCGCATCCATTGGCGTGCGGGCTGCACGGGGGTGCCCATCAGTGTCTGTCCGTCGGGGGCATTGGAGTGCATGCCGCTCTGGGCGCCTACGTTGACGTGATTGCCAATGGAGATATGTCCGGCCACTCCGACCTGGCCGCCAAACATGCAGTTGCTGCCGATTTTGGCCGACCCGGCAATGCCCACTTGCGCGGCCATGACGGTGTTTTCGCCGATTTCCACGTTGTGGGCCACCTGAATCAGATTGTCCAACTTAGTGCCGCGGCCAATGAAGGTTTGGCCCATCGTGGCGCGGTCAACCGTGGTGTTCGCGCCGATTTCGACATTGTCGGCAATCACTACGCGACCCATCTGGGGAATCTTCGAGTAGGTCCCGTCGGGGTTCGGAGCGTGGCCAAATCCGTCGGCGCCGATCACTGCTCCGGAATGGATAATGCAGTTATTGCCGATTTGGCAACCGCGATAAATCTTCACTCCGGCATAGATTATGGTGCCTTCGCCGATGGTCACTCCCGGGCCTACGTAGGCTTGCGGATAGATTTTGGCGCCTTTGCCGAGTTTGGCGCCGGGGCCAACGTAGGCAAATGCGCCAATGTAAGCATCCTCAGGGATTTCCACTCCCGGGGCAATGAAGCAGGGCTGCTCGATGCCGGTGGGCTGGGGGTTGGTCATCTGGTCCACCAAGGTCATGAGCTGCGCCAAGGCTGCATAGGGCTCGGCCACGCGAATCAGGGTGGCTTTGGTGGGTTCCGTCAGTTCGAAATCAGTGGATATGAGGATTGCGCCGGCATTGCTATGCGGCACGTAATGGGCATATTTGGGGTTCGAAAGAAAGGTCAGGGCCTTGGGGCCGGCGCTTTCAATCTTGTCAAATGCAGAGAGCATAACGTCGGGGTTGCCTTCGATGGTGCCCCCGATGAGTTGTGCTATTTGCTGAGCGGAAAATTCCATTTACGATATATATAATAATGTGATAAACGTGTTGTATTGACGTGCAAATTTACGAAAAATCCCGTAATAAATAAAATTTTTTCACAAAATGCACTAATATGAGCCGTCACAAACCTTTATTTTGCAAAAATTGTTGTAAATTTGCAGTATTAATCAAAAGAAAACAAGTATATAAAGCCATGCAAATAACATCCGCAAAATTCCAGATAAGCAACTCGCAGGTCGAAAAATGCCCTGCGACGGAGCTGCATGAATATGCCTTCATCGGCCGAAGCAACGTCGGCAAGTCCTCGCTGATCAACATGCTGACAGGGCGCCGAAAATTGGCCATGACCTCTTCCACTCCCGGCAAGACCACTCTGATTAATCATTTCATCATTAATGATTCATGGTACATCGTCGATCTGCCCGGATATGGCTATGCCCAGCGAAGCAAGACCGACCGCGAAAAACTCAAGAAAATCATTGATGGTTACATCCTCGGTCGCCCGCAGATGACCTCGCTCTTTGTCTTGGTCGATTCGCGCCATGAGCCGCAGAAAATTGACTTGGAGTTTATGGAATGGTTAGGTGAAAACGGCGTGCCGTTTGCCATCGTGTTCACCAAAGTAGACAAACTCTCCAAGGGGGGCGCCGAGAAAAACATCGAGGCCTATAAGCAGAAACTCTTGGAGCAATGGGAGGAGCTGCCCCCAATCTTTGTGACCTCTTCTGAGACCGGTTATGGCCGTGAGGAGCTCCTTGATTACATTGAGGAGCTGAATCAGCTGCCCGTGCAGACCGAATTTACCGACGAATCCGAACCGGAACAGGCATGAGCAAGAATTTTACCCAAGAATTGAGCGCCCGCATAGGTCGCGACAAAAAGTCGACGCAGTCGCTGCTCGAAGGGCTGCAAAAGGCTCTGATTCAGCACTGTGGCGAAGAAGAATCGGTGGCCATTCCCGGCTTTGGCACTTTTGCCGCCACGAAGACGGATGAGCGCATCAGCGAAGACCTCTCCACCGGCAAGATGATGCTCCTGCCGCCGGAAATAACCCTTGAATTTCAACCTGCAAGCAAATTGCGCAAAATAGCTGAAAGAAATGTTGACTCTGAATGACTTATCACGCACCTTGGTTGAGCTGACGGGCTGTCAGCCGGCTGAGGCCGACGACTTTTTGCGCGAGCTTTTTGCTTTAGCAGCCGAGAAGATTGAGGCCGAGGGGGCAGTTGAAGTTCCCCTCTTGGGCCGCTTTGCCATCGCCGACGGGACGGTGCAGTTCCGCCCGGACGCTGACCTTGCCGCCGAGGTCAATTCCCCTTTTGCTGATTTCCAGCCTATTGAAGTTCCGGCTTCTTTTGCGATTGAATCGGAGGGATTGGAGCAATCTGAGCAATCGGAGGAATCTGAGCAATTGGAGCAATTGGAGCAATCTGAGCAATTGGAAGAGGCTGAGATTTTGGCGGAGCCGGAGCCTGAAACTGAACCCGAAATTGAGGCTGAAACTGAGGCTGAAACTGAGCCTGAACCCGAACCGGAGCCGGAGATTGAGCCTGAGCCGGAGGTTGTTAAGACTCGGAGGGCGTTGGGTTGCTGCCGGGGGATGCTGATTGGGTTGATTGGCGTTATCGTCGGGTTTGTCGGCGGCTGGTTTGCGGCACAGTATTATTCGCCGAAGAAGGTTTTCGTGGTTATCGATGAAGAACTTCCCGAAGAACCCTTGATCCTTGATACTATTCCGGCCGAAGAGCCTGATACCGTGGAGATTGAACAGCCGCGCCCGTTGGTGACCGACACGGTCAGGGTGGGGCGCTATCTGACCACCATGGCCAAGGACCATTACGGCCAAAAGGAATACTGGGTCTACATCTATGAGGCGAATCCTCAGTTTGGCGACCCCAATGCTCTGTCGGCCGGCACGGTGGTGATCATTCCTCCGGCTGATTCGCTCGGACTCGTGGCCGGCGATGAGGCAAAATTGGCCGAAGCACAGCGCAAATTAAACGAAATTTGGGCGCGCTTTAACTGATTGCAATTTTTTATAGCTAAAATTAACAAATCGCGGCGCTTAATTAACAATTATTTGGCGTAAGTTATTTGTTAAATTTGTAATTTTGCACTGTTAAAAACTCCACATTCGAATTAAAACACATAATTACCAAAATTTGAAACCATATGAGTGATTCTGTTAACATTCGTGAGCTGAACGAAATCGTAGCAGCAAAGAGCGACTTCATCAACCTCATCACCAAGGGCATGGACCAGACCATCGTCGGCCAAAAGCACTTGGTTGAATCGCTGCTCATTGCCTTGCTGTCAAATGGCCATGTCCTTTTGGAGGGTGTGCCCGGTTTGGCTAAAACCCTTGCCATTAAGACCTTGGCTCAGCTCATTGACGCTAAATACAGCCGCATTCAGTTTACCCCTGACTTGCTCCCGGCCGACGTGATCGGCACGATGGTTTACTCCGTCAAAAACGAGACCTTCCAGGTGAAGAAGGGCCCGATTTTCGCCAACTTCGTTCTTGCCGACGAAATCAACCGCGCTCCCGCAAAGGTGCAGTCCGCGCTGCTCGAAGCCATGCAGGAGCGCCAGGTGACCATTGGCGACAACACGTTTAAGCTCGACGAGCCGTTCCTCGTGATGGCCACTCAGAACCCCATCGAGCAGGAAGGTACTTACCCGCTGCCCGAAGCGCAGGTTGACCGTTTCTTGCTGAAGGTGGTCATCGGCTATCCGACTCGCGACGACGAACGCCTGATTATCCGCCAGAACATCTCGCCGGTGAAGACCGAGGTGCGCCCCCTGATTAAGCCTGAAGAAGTGATTGAAGCTCAGCAGGTTGTCAGTCAGATCTATGTTGACGAAAAGATTGAACGCTACATTGTCGACATCGTGTTCGCAACCCGTATGCCCGCCGAATATGGCATGGAAGATCTGACGAGCATCATCGCCTTCGGTGCGTCGCCGCGTGCGTCAATCGCCCTTGCCAAGGCAGCCCGCGCTTATGCTTTCCTGCAGCATCGCGGCTTCGTGGTGCCTGAGGATGTGCGCGCCGTTTGCCATGACGTGCTCCGCCACCGCATCGGCCTGACCTATGAAGCCGAGGCTAACAACATCACCACCGACGAAATCATCTCCAACATCCTTGACCGCGTACAGGTTCCCTAACTCACTGACTGATATATGGACGCAAACGAACTGCTGAAAAAGGTCCGCAAGATCGAGATAAAGACCAAAGGACTCTCCCGCAATATCTTTGCGGGCGAGTATCATTCGGCCTTTAAAGGACGCGGCATGACGTTCAGCGAGGTGCGCGAATATCAGTATGGCGACGACATTCGCGACATTGACTGGAATGTCACCGCGCGCCATAATCATCCTTACGTCAAGGTTTACGAAGAGGAACGCGAACTGACGGTGATGCTGTTAGTCGACGTGTCCGGCAGCCGCCTGTTTGGCGCCGAGGGAGTGGAAAAGCGCGAGATGATTGCCGAAATTGCGGCAACGTTGGCCTTTTCCGCCTCGCAGAATAACGACAAAATCGGGTGTATCTTCTTCTCCTCAAAGGTGGAGAAGTTCATCCCGCCCAAGAAGGGTATGCGCCATATCCTCTATATTATTCGCGAGCTCTTGGATTTCCGCCCCGAGGAAGTGGGCACGGACATTGGCGGCGCGCTGCGCTTCCTGACCGACGCCATGAAGAAGCGCTGCACCACGTTTATACTCAGCGACTTCATTGACAATCAGAACTATTATCAGCCGCTGTCAATAGCCTCGCGCAAGCACGACGTTAGCGCCGTGCAGGTCTACGACAAGCGCGACTCGGAGATTCCTAACGTGGGCCTGCTGTGTCTGCGCGACTTGGAAACCGGCGGCGAATGTTGGGTCGACACCTCCTCCAAAAAGGTGCGTAATGCCTATGGAAAATGGTGGTATGAACGCCAGCAGCAAATGTCGGAAACCTTGAATCGCTGTCAGGTTGATTATGTCTCCGTGTCGACCGACGATGATTATGTAAAAGCCCTGATGGGTATGTTTAAACGTAGAGGTGTCAAATAAATGAATAGATTAAAACAGATATTTGTCGGCCTGATGGCCCTGACTTCGCTGGGCGCTGCGGCGCAAGTGAAGGTTACGGCTAAGATTGATTCCGTCGACGTGATTCAAGGCGCGCTGCGCCGCGTCGACGTCGAAGTGGTTCAGCCGGAGCAGCTGAGTCTGCGCTGGCTGACGGATCGTCCCGCCGATGCTAACCCCATGGAGCCGATAGAGCTTATTCCGGGGGTGGAGGTGAACTCCGCCTCGGCGGTTGACACGGTGAACCTCGGCTCCGGGCGCCTTCAGCTGAACCGCACACTGCTGATTCAGCCCTGGGATAGCGGCGAGTTCGTCATCCCCGGCATTGCCTTGGTTGCGGGCGCCGACACTTTCCGCTCTTCGCAGTTAGTAATCAAGGTGTTTACGGCCGATATTGACACGATGACCACCATCCATACCTGGGGTCCGGCCGTCGCTCAGCCGCGCGGATTCTTTGACTGGGTGCCCGACTGGATTGCCGATTATTGGTGGGCCTATCTGATTGGTCTGCTGCTGATTGGTGGCGCCGTGGCTGCCTATATCATCAACCGCAAGGGTGGCTTCCGCGAGGCCCTCAAGGCCCCGGCCAAACCGATTCCGCCTTATGAAAAGGCCATGGAGCAGCTTGCCGTGCTCAAGCAGCGTCAGCTCTGCGAAAAGGGCCAGGAAAAGACTTATTATACGGAACTTACGGAAATTCTCCGTCAGTATCTTGAAGGCCGATTTGGCATTAACGCCATGGAGATGACCACGCCGCAAATCAAACGCGCGGTGCGCGCCACGGTTCCCGCCGAGGCTGCCCCCGGACTGATGAACGAAGTGCTCGAAATGGCTGACTATGTGAAATTTGCAAAGATGCGCCCGCTGCCTGAAGACAATGTGCGCGCCTTTGAGCAGGCCATCAAGTTTGTTGAAAACACTCGCCCGGCCCCGGAGGCCGAGCAAAAAGGGAAGGAGGCTGAAAAATGATTCAGTTTGCTCATCCCCGCATGCTCTGGCTGCTGTTGGTGCTGATTCCGGTCATTGCCTGGTACGTGGTGCGCCGCCACAAGGAGCCGTCGCTCGGCATTTCGTCGACCTTCGCGTTTGCCAAGGTCAGCGGCGGCTGGAAGGCCTGGTTGCGCCATCTGCTCTTTGCCATGCGTGTACTTGCCGCCGCCTGTTTGATCGTGGTGTTGGCTCGCCCGCAGACTCATGATTCGTGGAGCAAGACCAACGTTGAGGGCACCGACATTGTCCTTGTGCTCGACATTTCCGGCTCAATGCGTGCCGGCGACTTAGGTCGCGTCAACCGCTTGGAGGCCGCAAAGAAAGTGGCCTCGCAGTTCGTGGCCGGACGTCAGAACGACAACATGGGCTTGGTGGTTTTTGCCGGCGAGAGCTTCTCGGCCGTGCCTCTGACCTCTGACCGCGCCATGCTTGCCAACTATATCAGCGGCGTGAAAACCGGACTGATTTCCGCCGACGGTACCGCCATTGGCGACGGCATCGCCTCAGCCATCAACCGAATTAAGGACGGTCAGGCCGTCAGCAAAAGCATCATTCTGATCACCGACGGCTCTAATAATGCCGGCGTCGTGGCCCCCGAAACTGCCGCAGAGATTGCCAAGGACTTAGGGGTGAAAATCTACACCATCGGAGTGGGCAACACCGGCTCTTCGACCGAAGCCGTGCCTTATCTTGACGAAAAAGGTAACCTGATTGACTATGCCTTGGTTGCGCCCATTGACACCAAGACGCTGCAAAACATCTCCGGCATGACCGGCGGCAAATACTTTGCCGCGACGTCGAGCAGCGCCCTGAGCGATATTTTCAGCGAGATTGACGCCTTGGAGAAGACGGAATTTGACGTGCGCAATTTCTCTCACACCGAGGATGACTACATGCCCTGGGCATGGGCCGCTTTCGGACTCTTTGCGCTGCAATTGCTGCTGAAGGTCACCGTGGTTCGTTCAATTCCTTAATTAGACTCAGATACTATGGTTAACTTTGCATATCCTCAGCTTTTTTATTTGCTGATAGTGGTGGCCCTGCTCGGCCTCCTATATATATTAATGCGTTATCGGCGCAAGCGGAGCATTGCCCGCTTCGGTAATCCGCAGATTTTGGCCGGACTGATGCCCGACGTGTCGCGCTATCTGCCCACGGTCAAGATCGTCATTGCCCTGTTAGCGTTAGTGAGCATGGTGTTTATGCTCGTGCGCCCGCGCACCAAGGGAGTGGCCACGGAGGAGGAAGTGGAAGGCATCGAAGTGATGATTGCCATGGACGTTTCCAACTCCATGCTTGCTTCGTCGACCGACGACCCTCGCGGCGTGTCGCGTCTGAATCGCGCCAAGCAGGTGCTCAATTCGCTCCTTGGCAAGCTCAATAATGACCGCGTGGGCCTCATCGTGTTTGCCGGCGATGCATTTACTCAGCTGCCCTTGACCCCTGATTTCGTTTCCGCAAAGCTCTATCTGAATGAGATTTCCACCGGCATGGTGGAGAATCAGGGCACTTCCATCGGCGCCGCCATTGAAGTGGCCATGAACTCGTTTAGCGGCGCTAAGGACGTGGAGCGCGCCATCATCGTCATCACCGATGCCGAAGATCAGGAAGGCGACGCCCAGGCCATGGCCGCTGCCGCCAAGCAGGAAGGCATTGAGGTTGACGTCATTGGCCTCGGCTCCGGCAAGGGCGCGCAGATTCCCCTTGATCGTTCTTACACCAACTGGCTCAAGGATGAAAACGGCCAGGTGGTGACCACTTACCTCAACGAGCAGCTGGCGCAGGAAATTGCCCATGCCGGCGGCGGCGTTTACATCAATGGCGCGTCGGCATCGGCTCTGAATGAGCTTGTTAAGCGCTTGGATGAAATCAAAAAGTCAAACTTAGGGAAGGTGAATTACACGGCCAATGACGAGCAATTTCCCATCTTTGCATGGATTGCCTTGGTGTTAGTGTTGGCCGACTGCATCCTCTCCAACAGAAAGATCGGATTCTTGAGAAAATATAACTTCTTTAGTCGCGGCGGAGCGGCCGTGTTGTTCCTGCTGATCAGCTTCGGCGCTTCCGCTCAGTCAATTAAGCCTTACAGCAAGCCGGTTGAGGACACTTCCGTGCGCAAGGAGCGCAGGCTGATTCGTCAGGGCAACTCCGAGTTTGAAAAAGGCCATTATTCCGAGGCGGAGATTCTTTATCGGCGTGCGCTGAATGAGAATCCTTCCAGCGAAGTGGCGCAATTTAATCAAGCGTTGGCCCAGTTGCATTTAGCCGCCGACAATGCCGAGGCAAACCAAGAGCTGATGGCAAATGCTGTGGAAGCGATGCAGAAGCTTATGGCCTCGGGTCAGAATGCTGAAGTTGCCGAATGGGCTGCGTATAATCTTGGTAATGTGGCTTTTAATCAGCAAAATCTCCAGGGAGCCTTGAACGGCTACAAACAGGCGCTGAGAAAGAACCCTGCAAACGAATTGGCCCGACAAAACATGCGCTATGTCCAGAAGCAAATGGAAAATCAAGATCAGAATCAGGACCAAAACCAGGACCAGAATCAAGATCAGAACCAAGACCAGCAAAATCAGGACCAGCAGCAAAATCAGGACCAAAACCAGGATCAGGACAAACAGAATCAAGACCAAAATAATAAGGATAATCAACAAGACCAAAAGCAGCAACAGCAGCAGAACATGAGTCAGCAAAACCGCGACCAGATTCTCAATGCCGTTGAAAAGAAGGATGCCGCCGCCCGCGCTCGCGCCGCCCAAAAGAACGGCAAGGACGGGCAGAGTTCGCGCCGCCGCAATGGTCGCAACTGGTAATTCAAAAGATGATGAGAAAGTTCATTTCATTTTGCGCTCTGTTATGCGTGGCGGTGATTGCCGCTGCGCAAACGTCGGTTGAGGTGTCGCTGCCGCGCAATGTTGCGGCGGGCGATAGGTTCAGCGTGACCGTCACGGTGAATAATCCGGAGGGTAGGGTGGCTGATTTCAAGGCGCCCACGTTGCCCGGCTGTACTTTCTTGGGCGGTCCGGGCGTGAGCACCAGCTCCTACACGAGTATTATCAACGGCCGCATGCAGTCGTCGAAATCCACGGGCTACACCTTTACTTATCAGGCCGATAAGGAGGGAGTGGTCAAAGTACCGCAGGTCGATGTCAACGTTGACGGCAAGAATTATTCCACGCAGGCCGGTCAGTTTACCGTGCTTCCCGCCTCTCAGTCGCGCCAAAATCAGGGCGGCTGGGGCCAACCGGCGCCCTCTCAGCGCCAGCAGCCCGGCGCCAACCGCAACAGCTCGGACTTTCAGGTCGGCTCCAATGAACTTTTCATGCGAGTGGCCCTCTCTAATAATAATGTCTGGGAGCAGCAGGCCGTGGAGTGCACCATCAAGCTTTACAGCATCAACGGCCAGGTGAGCTCGCTTGCCGCCGCCGCGATTCCTACGTTTGACGGCTGCCTGATCGAGGTGATTGGCATGCCCAACACCCTTGAATGGCATTCGGAGACGGTCAATGGCAAGACTTATTACACGGCCACGGTTTATCGCGCACTGCTTTATCCGCAACGCTCAGGCGACATTTCCCTCAGCGGCGGCGAATATAACGTGCAGGTCTATCGCCAGATGCTCGTGCAAGATTTCTTCTCAGCGCGCCCCGTGATGCAGGAAAAGGAAGTGACCCTCAAACCGCAGGCCACCACTCTTCATGTCAAGCCTCTTCCCGAGCCGCGTCCGGCCAACTTCTCCGGCGCCGTCGGCAAGTTTAGCGCCTCCAGCCGCTTGGTGGGCAACACGTTTAAGACCAACGAGGCTTCGTCGCTGATCTACACCGTCGAAGGCACCGGCAACATCAAGTTCCTCACCGAGCCTACCATTGATTTTCCCTCTGAATTTGAGGTCTATGATCCTCACGTAGAGAGCAATGCGAGCATCAGCGGCCACAACATGACCGGCTCGCAGACCATTGAGTATACCTTTGTGCCGCAAAGCGTCGGCAAGTTCAACATCGGTGCGCATGAGTTCGTCTATTTTGACCCGTCAAAAGGCCAGTATGTCACGGAGTCAGTGCCCGGATTTGAAATTAACGTGGAGCGCGGCGCCGATGTCAGCAATTCGGCCGTAGTGGCCAAGTCGGATATTCAGGCAAAGAATACTGATATTCACCATATTAAGCCGGGCGCCGACAAGCCCTCGCAGCCCGCGGTTTACTTGGCTCAGATGGCTCTTTACTGGGCTGTATATCCGCTGCTGATTGTCGTGGCTTCGCTGCTGCTTTGGCTCGCCTTCAAGCGTCGCGGAGTTGACATGAAGGAGCGCCGACTCAATCGCGCCGGCAAGGTGGCCCGCAAGCGTTTGGCCGGCGCCGGAAAGTTGCTCAAGGCTCGCAAGTATGAGGCTTTCTATGCCGAACTGCTCCGCGCCATGCAGACCTACCTTGGCGACAAATTCATGATTCCCGCCTCGCAGCTGAATCGCGAAAACATCACCAAGTCGCTCGAAGAACGCAACGCCCCGGCCGACACCGTCAATGAGGTGATTCGCATTATTGACGAGTGTGAGATGGCCCGCTATACCCCCAATTTGACCCCTGAAAACGCCGATAAGATCTTTGAGTCGGCCCGTGATTGCATCAATATTATTGAGAAGTTATGAAAAAATTAGCACTTTTACTTGTCGGAATTTTGATGTCAGCCTTTGGCGCGCGCGCCACGGTGGCCGAAGCCGACTCAGCATACATGGCCGATGATTTCCTGACGGCAGCCTCGCTTTATCAGCAGGCCATTGACTCCCTCGGCCCAAGCACGGAGCGTTACTATAACCTCGGCAATGCTTATTATCGCGCCGGCTTGAACGGCATGGCTATTGTCAGCTATGAGCGCGCTCTTCGCCTTGACCCCTCGAATTCTGACGCCAAGGATAACTTGGAGTTTGTCAACTCAAAGATTACTGACCGCACTGCCGCAAGCAGCTCGCTTTTCGGTTCGGCGTTTGATAAGGTGGCTCAGGCAGTTCACCCTAATGTGTGGGCTTGGGTGGCCTTGGGTTGCTTCGTCCTCGCCCTGATTGGAGTGTGTGTTTATTTCCTGACCGATGCGGTGATTCTGCGCAAAATCGGCTTCTTTGGCGGCGGCCTGATGTTGATTTTGGCCATTGTGGGCAATGTGCTGGCCTGGCGGGGCACACGCGCTGCCGTCGGCACTAATTCGGCCGTGGTGGTCAGCCCCTCGGTGATTCTGTCAACCACTCCGCGCCAGCCCAAGGACCGCACCGAAGAGGCGATGTTGCTCCACGAAGGGACCAAACTTCAAATCCTCGATTCCATCCCGGGTACGGGTAAAGACAGGATGTGGTATGACGTCAAAGTGGATAATTCTCACCGCGCATGGATTTCATCAGACGCCGTTGAAATTATTTAACTTGCTGATATATAGACAGTAATAAAAAGTATGTTTTACAACATACTTTTTATTTTTGCCCCTACGGAAATTATGACTAACTTTACGACAACAAAACGAGAATTCACACCGATTTTATAACCATAAAAAATTGCAAACATATGAGCAAGACTATTTCTTTCAACGAACTTCGTCAACTCAAAGACTCTCTGCCTGACGGCTCAATGCATCGCATTGCCGACAAACTCAATATCACCGTTCAGACCGTTCGCAACTACTTCGGCGGCACAAACTATGAATATGGCAAAAACCATGGCGTGCATATCGAACCGGGTCCCGACGGCGGCATCGTGGTACTTGACGACACCACCATCTACGACATGGCCTTGGAAATCCTTGCCGAAAACAAGTAAGACTCCTGCAGAATGGCCGACGGACGTCTGATAACCGTAGCAATTCATACGTATGAAAAGGCTGCGGCCCTGAAAGCGCTCTTGGAACATGAGGGCGTCTCCGCCGTCCTGCAAAACGTTAACCTCTCTGATCCCGTGGTATCCCCCGGGGTCAGAGTGCGTATTCATGAAGATGACCTGCCGTTAGCGCTGCGAATTATCGAAAATCCGGAAATCTTTGCCGTGGCGCCCGAGTCGGCTCCCTTGGCGGCAGTGAATTTGGAGCAGACGTTGCTCTTGCCGGTAGATTTTTCGGAGCGTTCCTTCCATAGCGCGCGGGTTGCCTTCACGATTGCGGCGCAACATGGCTGGCGGGTGGTTTTCCTGCATGCCTACTTGGTGCCGCGCTCGTCGTCAATCATGTCGCTTTCCAATTCGCTGAATTTTGATGTGAATCAAGCGGGCGAATCGCAAGCCTCAATTGAGATTGCCAAGGGAGCACATGAAATGATGACGTCACTAATATCGCGCGTTAAATCCTCAATCAAGCGCGGCGAGATGCCCGGAGTGAAGTTCTCGAGCGTGCTTCTTGAGGGGGTGCCCGAGGAGTGTATTGCGCAGTATATCAAGGAGAACCGCTCCGTGCGACTGATAATTATGGGCACTCGCGCCGCCAAGCAGAAGGCCCATGACTTGGCCGGGAGCATCACCGCTGAGGTCCTTGACAGCAGCCGCATTCAGGCGCTGACGGTGCCTGAGGGCGACTCGTGGTTCAACTCATTGAGCGATGTCAAACACGTCAGCTTGCTCTCCACCTTGGAGCAGGAAGATTTCTTAGCGCTCGATGCGCTGAATCGCTTAATGCCTGAGGGTCAGAAACTTGACGTCAAGGTGATCTGCCTGCCCACCAACAAATATATGCGTTCCACGACCAAGGCCGCGCGCACGGCCCTGAGCGAATATTGCAACGAACATTTCCCCAACTACATCTTTACCCTCCAAAATGCCGGCGGCGATTTAGACTCCTTGGAGCAAGATAATCCCGACCTCATCGTGGTCCCCAACCGCAAGAAAAACATGCTCCTGCGCCTCTTCAACCCCGGCCTGGCCCACCGCATCCTCTTCCACACCGACATCCCCATGATGGTCATCCCCGTCTAAACCTGTAATATTGATTCCAGGTAATAAGAGTACTGGTATGGGAAGTTTGAGGCCTTGAAGAAATCTAAGCCCGAAGTGAGGGCAGGGGATATTTTTGAAAAAGACTCCTCAATATCCTCCATTTCTTTTATCTCCGTTTCGTTGACGCTCAGGGAGAAAATTCTCATGCCATCGTCTTTCGCTTTATTGACAAGCGACATGATTTTCGGCACTATAGGGGTCCACATGAAGTCAGAAATCACGAGCATGTCGGCATTATGGAAATTGTTTGCAAACGGGTTATACTTCGGCTCCCGGGGAAGCTGATTGAAGATGAAATCAAAGAGCATGTTTTCGTTGTTTCCGCCTGAGTAGGAGAGGGAAAGGAAGCGCAGGAATTGATTTTTTTGCGCCTCTAAATTGGTGAGAACAAAGAAGGAAACATCATCAGAATAGTTTATCAGACATATTGGCCGCTTATCTTTTTGGGCGACGATGGAGATGGCCAAGGCTAATGTTTTGGCGATTACTTCGGGGACGCCCGTCATGGAGCCGCTGGTGTCAATGCAGATGTAGATGGGGCCCGGTTTGTCTTCTTTGGCTTCGGTTGAATGAGATTGGGAGGAGAAGATTTGGAGTTTCTTTTGGGCGAATTTTTGATAGAAAATGTTTTCAGTTGCGGAGTTGCCTAAGAGAGCTAACTCCGTGGGCAGCAGGGCGTTCAGATTGTCTCCGGTCGTGATGCCGGAGATGTCGCTGCGTCTTGCCGTTTGAAATTTGCCTTTTGATTCGAAGGAGATTGAGCCCCCGGCGCGACCTATTTTCATGGCTAAATCAAAGATGGAGCGATGAATGCTTTTGAGAAAGCAGGCTTCGGCCGTGTGAGGGTCTGATTCCCCTTGTTTTTGCTCATTTTTGACGCGTGAGGCGTAGGCCTGGAGCTCCTCTGAGGGGAAGGCGCTTGGTTTTATGCCGGGTGCTTTTTTGTCTGTTTCGTCTTTTGCCGTGCCGGATGACTCCATGATTTCATAGAGACTGAGGTAATCAAATTCGTCGTCATTGTAGTTTTCCGCTACTTCATCTTCCGCGTCAGATTCGGGTGTATTGACGGCTAATTCGCTCTCCGACAAGGGGAAGAGATGTTTGGCGAACCAGTCATTGAGGAAGTCTTCTTTAAGTCCGGTGCGGACCTCTTCATTGTCCCATTGTTGAGGCGTCAGGGAGTCAATGAATCGCATGACTGCGACTTCCGAGTATTCTTTCCAGGTCTCATCGTGGCCTATGAAGGTGTAGAAACGCGAATCGCAGACAATGTCCCTAATCATTTGATATACAGGAGTGTTGGCCGCATGAATAACGTTGATCATCTTCATGAAGTTGCCGGTTCCTTTCATCGAGGCAGCAAAGCCGATGCAGCGACGCAGATAGAGTAGGTGAGTCCTGATCATTTTGCGTTCTTTAAGCGAGTTCGGCACACGGCAATTACTTGCTGCAGAGGGGTGTAGAGCGACGAGTGGGCCACAAATAGATTCTGATTCATGGCGCCAAAGAGGCGGTCGCCGATGGTGTCAACCGAGTCGCCGATTTCGGAGATGAAATCGCGGCTTAATTGGCTGTCGGTGGTGGTTTTGAGGCGATAGTTGAAGCCGTTGATGGCCAATTCGCCGTCCTTGACAAATTTTATGATAAACGGACCGCGAGGGCGAATCACGAGCAACCCTTCGGTGGTCTCGGCTCCGTAGTGCAACTGAGTGGAGTGTTCTTTGAGTGCGTAATAATCCTTGATGGCAATTTTCATGGGTGAGCCGTCACACTGGATGATGAAGTGCACCTTGTCCGGCGTGAAATAGTTTTGATTCGGATTTTCGGCCGTGTCTGCATGTCGTTTATTTGACTTTATCGAGTCTAAATGCTTGCGAAAAAGGGTGGTGACGATCGTCTCCAATAGGATCTGGCGAACCGTGGGGATGGATTCCTCGTCGTTCCAAAGCATATGTGACAGCAACATCAAGTCACTTAGGTCAACTTCCTCGCGCCCATTGAGATAGGCCGACGTGCGGATCACTGCGACAGCCTTTTTCCAGCGGCGGTCAGACACGTAGAATTTAATGTTTTCCGGGAGAACTTCGTTGGTTACCGGGTCGCGCTCGTCAATTTTTTTCGTCAACTTGGAGCGGACTTCGTAGATCAGGTCGAGGATTATTTCAGGGATTCTGACTTTTTGGCTTTCGCGCCGGATTGAGTTGTACTCTGTGGCCGTGATCGGTTTGACTTTCGGTGATGATTCGTGGCTTTCCGCCGGAGATATGAGCTTGAAAAAGTTCTGTTTGCGGTCAATAGGGTTGACGATATAGCGAATCAGGAAGCGGTCCCAGAGCGCTTCGAGGCCTTCATCCTTTGCAGGCAATTCGTTAGAGGCGGCAATGACCCCTTTCAGCCGGAGCTTCATAACGCGGTTGCCGTTAGTGAATATCCGCTCATTGAGGGCGGTCAGCAGGGAGTTTTGAATGGCCGGCCCCGCCTTCCAAATTTCGTCTAAGAACGCTATGTCAGCTTCGGGAAGATAGCCGGAGGTTACGCGCTCATAGCAGTCTTCATCTTTGAGTTTGGAGATGCTGACCGGGCCGAAAATTTCGTCAGGAGTGGAGAATCTCGACATCAGATATTCAAATACTTGTGAGTCCTTAAACGCGGTCTTTAATCGGCGGGCAATCATCGATTTACCTACCCCCGGAAGCCCTAAAAGAAAGATACTCTCGGCGCTGAGGGCGCTCAATAAACTTAATGAAATGGCCTCGTCGCGCTCAAATGTGTC
>CAZLMV010000017.1:0-8906 GCA_964560625.1 uncultured Bacteroides sp.
TGCTGCTGACCGCTGCAAATTTTTTCGCCTCAACTGTTGCACAGTTCGGAAATTTGCCGTAACTTTGCAGTGCTACAATTCCAGCGGGGAATCCGCTCCGGCGAGCTCGGTTAACGCTCGACATATCATCGGGCAATTTTTTTGCCCATACATACAGCCATAAACGGCTGCTTTCCGAAATCTTTTAAAGCTCGTGGAACGGGCCCGTCTGGATTTGTAGCAACGGAGAGCAGCCGTTTTTCTGTTCACCCCGAGCCGCCGGGTCCGCGGCAATGCTACAAATCCAGACGCGTATGAACGCAACAAACACCACGGCTGCACGGAGCCGCAAATCCGTGAACCTTTCCGGCGCCAAACACAGCGCCAAGTGTCAAACCCCCGTCCTGAGCTCTTTTGGCGGCTTTTGCCTGGCCATGCTTGGCGTGCTGCTCTTTGGCCTGGCCCTCTTAGCCATCTACGCCATCGGCGGCGACATGGCCTACGCCGGCGCCTTGGCCGCAGCTCTTCCTTTTATCGGTTATGCAATCAGGAAGGAGGGAACACGATGAGATACAAGGAACCGGAAATCACCGAAGCAATTAAAAAGACGTTGGCCGACCTGCAGGTGGAGCACGACATGGCCGACAGCCTCCGGCACACGATAAACGCGCTTATTCATCGCCTGGTGCTTTCGTTGAACTATTGCCGCCCGAAAGAACTTGCGGCGTCTGAGAACGCCTTGGCGGGCTTGGTGCAGCTGCATGACATCATCGGCGTGCTTGCCTGCATGCCTGACGACATCGAGCGCCTGCCCGACTTTTAGTCCCGCGACCCCCTCGGCGCACCCCCATCGACATCCCGGCGCTCATCAGCGCCAACCATCCCGACCCCTAACCGGTAACATTTCGCCGGTTGGGGGTTGTATTTTTGCCAACTTTTTGCCAACGGCCGCCGGCCGGGCTCCTTTCCCCTTTCCCTTTCCCTATCCTAATTTTACCAGAAATTTTTGTAACTTTGTAACAAAATGTTCGAAAGAAAGAAAAAGTGTTAATAATAAGGGAGTTAGGAGAAAGAATTTCGGTAACAAAATTGGTAACAAATCATGTAACAAAAAGAAAGAAAGTGTAACAAAGTTTGTTACGAAATAGTGGATCCGGGCGGCGTAACAGAATTTTCGGCCTGTAACAAAAGCCGTTTTTAAGGTTGTTACAGCGTAACTGCTTGATAGTCAAACGTTGGTACAATGTTACAATGTAACAAAAATTTCCGGCGAAATTAAGGGAGGTCAGAAAAAAAATAAAAAAATCATAGAGAATAATCCGAAAAAAAGTTGTAAATTTGCCAATAAATTGACAACTTATTTACAACTGAAGATGGTAAAGGTAAAAATCGGGGTTGAGCCCTATGTGGCCGAGTATATCAGGGGAAAATTTTTTGACGAAGAAGCCGGGGCGGTGAGGTTCCCGCCGTCGCTGGACGTGTACGTGCTTATTTACGACCTGCTCCAGCGTCGCCCCGCCTCTAACCCGGTAGACTCCGGCAACCTGGAAATTTTTTTGCCGTCGCGGCGCGCCGGCAAGGATCCGGAATTTTATAATTATCTTTCCGCCCGGTCTCAGAAATTACTCAGCGACAAAATGAAGCTGATGATGTGGGCCGAGCTCCACGACGTCATGGACGAGAACAAACACCTCCGGGGCATCGAGTTCAAAGAAACGATTTACACCTTCATGCTCCGTTACGGCATCGAGGCCATAAGCGAGGACGCCCTGTTTAAGAACTACCAGCGCTGGCGGTATAAGACCCGCCGAAAGGCAAAACGGGCCTATAATCGCCGAAAAAAGTAAAAAAAGACTCCGACCGCATGGGCCGTTTTGTCCGTTTTTGGGACAATTTTTGACCAACTTTTGCAAATTATTTGAAAATCAACGTTTTATAAATTACTCAAAAAAATCGATATGAGTGGAAAAAGTGTAACCGTGTGCTCAGAGCTCCGACTTGTGGACGAAGAGCTGGTCCGCGTGTTCTATGTTCAGAACATGATGGCCCACGTTGAAATCTACCTCGAGCCGATGGACGCCGGGGCCGTGCCGGGGAGTGTCACCATGAGCGACACCGAGAAAGACGGCGTAACGGCCAAGGAGATAAATTTCAAGTGTGAGCTCACGCGCGAAAATATTTGGCGCCTGACACGCCTGAGAACAAAGCGGCTAATTGCTTATTACCGGGACGCGCTGGGGCGCGAGCGCGTGTGCGGGTCCCCGACGTGGCCGCTGACGCTTGGATTTACGGCCGAAAGTGACGGCCTGAACGTCACCCTCCGAGGCTCAGACACGGGCCCCGACCCCTATCGGGAGGGTTAAAAGTCCTTCCGCGCCCGCGCGTTGTTTCGTTAATTTGCGGAAAAATTGACGACATGAAACACTTGCATAAACTTTTTTCCGATAATTGGGGAATCAGGGCCAACGACCTGGCCGGGGCGCTGGGCCTCATCATGCCGGCCATCCGGTCCGGAAACTTGGAAGCGGCCACGGCCATGCTGGACCGCGTGAAGTGCACGGCCACGGCCACCGGCGGCGCCTATCTGGCGCAGTGGTATGAGCTCGACGACGCCACCCTGCCTGAGGAGTCCGTGGCCGTCATCTCTCTTTCCGGGGTGCTCTTGGCTTGGGAGACGCAGTGGCTCATTGAACAGATCCGCCGCGCCGAAGCAAATCCGCGAATTTGCGGCCTCGTGCTCGACATCGACGGCCCCGGGGGAATGATTTCCCGCGTCGACGCCGCCGCCGAAGCCCTGAAGAACTGCACCAAGCCGACGGCCACAGTGGTCACCGGGACCATGGCCTCGGCGCATTTTTGGATTGGCACGGCCACGGACCGCACCTTTATCGCGTCGCCCCTGTGTGAGGTGGGCAGCGTGGGGGTTATGATCACCCACTGCTCTTTCCGCGAGTTCTTCAAGATGAACGGCATCGATTACCGGGTTATCTATCCGGACACGGCCGACCTGAAGAACAAGGAGGTGCGCGCCCTCGAGGAGCGCGACGACGAGCAGCCCTTCAAGGAGCAGGCCGAAAAGATTCACCGCCTGTTTGCCGACACCGTGGCCGAAAATCTCGGCATTGCCTACGACCCGGAGCTGCCTCTGTTCCGCGGCGAAATGTTTGACGCCGCCGAAGCCGTGGCCGCCGGATATATCGACGAGCACGGCACCCTCAACGAGGCCGTGCGTTGGGTATTGGCGCAGTCGGTGCTCTCTCAGATTAACGAAACAATTTAATTTACTAATCACTTTTTAACAACTCTTTACGATGAATTTTGCGAATTTTATTCCCGCAATTCTCGGCGCCTTAGGCTTGGCCTCTTTCAGCAAGGTCAACGGCGTCGAATGTCTGACCGAGGAGGAGATGGCCAAAATGAAGGGTTATGGCTTTAACGAGTCATTTATCCAGGGCTTTAACAACTACCTCAAGAACCCCCAGGGCAACGCCGGCACCGGAACCGACAACGCCGACCGCCGCGCCGCCGCCGTCTCCGCCGTGTTGGCTCAGGTAACCACGCAGCTCGAGGCAACCACCGCCGAACGCGACGCCCTCCGCGCCGACAAAGAGGCCAACGCCGCCACCATCGAGGCCAACGCCGCAAAGATTGACGAACTTACCCAGCGCGTGGCCGCTCTGGCATCTCTGCCCGAATCGGGCGCCGGTCGCCCCGTGGCTCAACCCGTCGAAGCCGCCGGTCTGGACGTGACCAATGATCAGCAGCTCCTCGGCATGTCCGGCGTGTATAACGCCATGGACCGCGCCTACAACCAGCGCGCCCGCGCCGCCATGATGGCATCCCGCGGTTATCAGGCTACTGCGCCCAAGGCTCAGGCCGTGGATTTCAAGAGCCTCCAGGAAGACCTCGGCGCCTTCTATCGCCGCCCCTGGCTGGAGCGCGTTGTCTCCATGATTGAGCTCGTGGCCTCCGTGCAAGAGCTCTTCCCCGAAGAATCCGGCCACCAGGACCTCGACACCTTAGTTAACGTCTATTTGGGAGAGTTCTCACAGGCCGACACGTCGGGCAAGAGCAATTTCCGCGACGTGGAAAAAGGCGCCTACGACTTTGGCACCGAAACGCTCCGCATGTATGGCGTTATGTTCGTATATCGCTTTAAGAGCCTTAAGGACCTGGAGCGCACCTGGATCGGCTACCTCAACCGCGAGGGCTCGAACCCCGTCAAGCTCTCATTTATCGAGTTCCTCCTGACCGAAACGGCCAAGGCGCTCTATAACGAGCAGCAGAACCGCCTGATCAACGGCGTGTACAAGGAGAGCGAGCCCGGCAAGCCCGGCAAAGCTCTGGACGCCGCCGACGGCTTCTTTGAATATATCCGCAAGCGCGTGGAGGGTCACAGGGACCTCACCCCGAACGGCGGCGTCTCCGGCAAATTTGTCTATCAGATCAAGCCCTTCACCCTTCCTCAGATCACGGCCGGCAACATCGGCGAGGTGTTCTACCAGGGTACCTCGATGATTCCCGCCAAGTATCGCGACACCGGCCGCGTGGTGCTCTACGTGCCTTCGTGGATGATTCCTCTTTATAACCGTTATAACGAGGTCCACTATGGCCAAAACAACGACTATAAGGCCGGCATCGATTACGTCAAGGAGTTCCCCGGCGTCAAGATTAAGGCCATCCCCAACGCCGACGGCCATGGCCGTATCGTCTGGACCTTCGAGGGCAACATCAAGACTTACACCGACGTGGCCGGCGAAATGCTCAAATTTAACCTCGAGATTGAGGACTGGAGCGTGAAAGTTTATTCTAACTGGAAAGAATCCATCCAGGCCGAGGCCGTGGGCAAAAAATACACCGACCCCGCCGACATGGACGGCAGCCAGCAGGTGATCTGGTGTAACGACACCGATTTTGCGCCTAACTACTTCGTAGAGGCCGACGCCGACAAGAACCCCTCCGTGCTCCTTCATTCGTCTGTCAAGACCGTGGCCAACTCCTCGGTGCTGACCATCTCCGACATCGACGACGCCAAGCCCGGCAAGGTGGTGACCCTGATGTGTGGCGCCGATGGCGACCAGGGCGTGGAAATCAAGGCCACCGGAAAATTTGAACTCTTGGCCTCCGACTGGAAGCCCGCCAAGGGCGACGTCATCAAGCTCATGAAGCGCGCCGACGGCAAGTTCATCGAGCTCGAGCGCGGCAACGCCTCCACCGACTTCTTCTACCAGTTCGCCGACGACGAGGCCACCCCGAGCTTAGCCGGCGCCACTGACTTCGTGACGGGTGCCAACACCAAGGAGACCGAGATCACCGATTTTGAGGACGCTATTCCGGGCGTGGTTTACACCATCCACGGCAACGGCACCACCAACGCCTCAACCATCGCCAAGGGCGACAAGTTCGTGATCGGCGACCCCGTGACCCTGAGCGAGGGCAAGTTCATCAAGCTCGTGAAAGCCGCCGACGGCAAATTCTACGAAATTGACCGCGGCTAAATCCCCTAACCCTCCGGAGGCAGACACACCCTCCGCCTCCGGAGTTTTAACTTTTAACTTCTAAAACATTAATTTATATGTACGTTAAAAAATCAGTACCCCGCGCCGCCGGCAGCCCCGGCATCGGCTTGCAGGTCCGCGACCAGATCTCGCTCATCGACGTCGACGACATCATCTACATGCCCGCCCCCGACTCTAAGGGCGTAATGATCGCCGAAAATATCATCTTGAAGCCCGACGCCTACGCCATCAACATCTATATGACCCCCGGCACCGTGGAAATAACCTCCGCCGCCGATGGCGACACCGACAAGGTAGGTTTTACCCCGTCGGTGAAGTTCTCCCACCCCGGCAACGAGCAGGAGGTGCGCGAGTTCAAGGTGAACAACATCAACCGCAAGTTTATCGCCATCGTGCGCTATTGTTCGGGCAAGCCCGCCGACCTCATCGGCACCCTTTGCAACCCGTGCAAACTTACGCCCTCCTACACCGGCAACAACGACGGCAACACCAACGAAATGACCTTCACCCAGATTTCTAAGGGTGACGACATCTTCATGTATTCCGGCACTATCCCCAGCGAGGAACCCGTGGACACCATGGGCGAGGACGGCGTGCTCAACGTCTCCGGCGAGGGCATGTACCAGACCGCGGCCACCCAGCTGACCAAGGTAGTGGGCGGCACCCATGGCCAGGTCGTGACCCTGATGGGCCCCGCAACCGGTGAGTGCGTGATCGCCGACGACGAGCACGTGAAGTTCAAGGGCGGCGACAAATTTGCCCTGACCCCCGGCGCGCAGCTGACCCTCCGCGCGTTTAACAACGGCGAAGCCTCCTGCCTGTGGCTGGAACAGTCGCGCTACGTGCCCTAACCCCTACCCGCGCTAATTGTTGACACGAAGTTTTTTTGTGATGATTGGTTAATTGGTTTAATTGGTTGAGCGGCCCGGAGTGATTCCGGGCCGCTTTGCTTTGCCAGTCCTTTTTGCGGTAGTTACCGGCCATTAACTTTGCAACATCAATGATTTAAAGGTTATGATTACTAAAGAAAAAAAAGAAATTAGAGACTATCTGAGCGGCCCGCGCAATTATGAGGAGGGCGCAGCTCTTTATGCCCGTTACGGCTCTAACCTCCGACTTAAAAAGCAGTTCGCCCTGGACAGAACCGCCGCCACGGCCGACATCATGATCAACGAGCTTAAGACCTTAGCCGGACTGACCGACGCCGAATTTGCCCGATTGCCGCGCCGCGCCAAAGTGGCCCGCCATGAAGCGGAACCCGC
The DNA here is from genome assembly GCA_964560625.1 of uncultured Bacteroides sp. Classification (GTDB taxonomy): domain Bacteria; phylum Bacteroidota; class Bacteroidia; order Bacteroidales; family Muribaculaceae; genus UBA3263. The sequence continues at coordinate 6,761 of CAZLMV010000017.1, forward strand.
CGCAAAGGAGCAGGCAGCAGCGCCCACCCGCCGCGAGGCTCCGCAGTCGATAAAACAAGCCGTAAAATTTCGCGAAAAATATACATTTTTGCAGGAAGAAGGGTGTCCGGACGAGTTAAAAATATTGGTGGCCGACATGTTTACGGCCCTGGCCCGATATAAGGAGGCACACGCCGCCATTCAGCAAGCCGGCGACAATGCCGACGCCGCCACAGTGGCCGCCGAGTGTGAAAAGGCCGTGGAAAGCTACATCGAGAACCGCGCAATTTGGGACGAACTTGATTATTACAAGGAACACGGCCAAATCTTGGGAAAACACCCGATTTTTCATAAAAATTCCGACACAGAAGCCGAGGACCTGAGCGCGATGAGCGACGTTGACCTGATGGGACGACTCCGCAGCGCCCAGGTGCAGGAGTCGAAGCAGCGCGCCAAAGTGGCCGCCTCAAAGGGTAAAAAGAAGAAAAACGAGCGCGCCGAGGCCGCCCTGACCTACTGGACGGCCCGAAAGGAGGAGCTCCGCGAGGAGCTGGAGCGCCGAAAAAAAAAGTAACGGCCGAACTGGCAGCAGCGCGCACCCGCTGGGACGGGTTTATGCGATTGCTGGCGCGGTCAACGTGTAGCGCGTGTGACCGCGCCGAGCATGGCTGGCAGATGGCACAGGTGAAAAGTAAAATCGAAGAATTAACCGCTAAAATTAACCTATATGAAGAAAACCCGCAAAGAAATATTTGAGGATTACGAGGGATTCGTTGAGAAGTTCAAGCCGAAGAAAACCACCGACGACTGCTACACGCCGCCCGCGGTTTATCAGTGTGTGCTGGACTGGGTAAACGAGAAAATTATGCCCTTAGAGGGCGTCGAGGTCGTTCGGCCATTTTGGCCGGGGGGCGATTTTGAGGCGTATGATTACCCACCCGGGGCCGTGGTTATTGATAATCCGCCGTTTTCAATCTTGGCGAAGATTCGCAGATTTTTTGCGGGCCGCGGGATTAAATACTTCCTATTTGGACCGGGGCTAACCCTGTTTAATTCCGCCCGCGAGCTGACCGACTCTACCTTTATAGTTACCGGGACGAGTATCATCTACGAAAATGGGGCCGACATCCCCGCCGGATTTGTAACAAATATGTTAGGCGGCGACCCTAAAATCATGGTGTCAGGCGACCTGACCAAGCGGCTGGAGCGGGCGCAGGTCACTCCATCTAAGTCGAAACGCAAAATAATCTATCCGTTGCATTTAGTGAGCGCGCCCACTTTGCGGCGTATTGCCACGCGAGGGGTTAATTTCAATATTTCCGCCGCCGATTGCATAGTCCGGAATAAGTTTGATAATTTTCGGCGGGCCGTGTTCGGGGGTGGATTCCTATTGAGCGACAAGGCCGCCGCGGAACGAGCCGCCGCGGAACGAGCCGCCGCGGAACGAGCCGCCGCGGAACGAGCCGCCGCGGAACGAGCCGCCTTATCTGATAGAGAGTTAAAAATAATTGAGGAGTTGAGCCATGGACGACGAGGCGCAGATGATTCCGGCCACTCTTAAGCTGACGGCCGAGCAGGAGCAGGAGGTGATGCAGTTGGCCGCCGTGGGGCTTATGCCCCGCGAGATTGCCGTGGCTCTGGAGTTGGAAGTTGCCGCCGCCATGGAGTTTTGCCGGCGTGCAGCCCTCCCGGGCGACCATTTAAACCGTCTGATGCTTTCAGGGCGCGCCAACGGCAAGGCCACGCCGCAAATAAAATTGCAGGAGCAGGCCGCCGCCGGAAATATCGATGCGATTAAGCTCTTGCAGCAGATCCAGGATGAAAACCGATTTAATGAACTTTTAGCAAGTATTGACGACGATGAATACGGGCCGTAAAATTTCCCGCATAAACTTTGACGACATAAGCACGGCGCAGATCTCCCGGATATTAAAAACGGGTAACGTTGAGAGCCTGACCCCCGACGAACGGGATTATTATGACCTGATGGAGCTGACGCGCGGGTGGATTGCCCGCATGACCCTCCCGGGCGGGAATAAGGTCGTGACGAAAGCCGGGATAATTAAGGTGTTAAAGTCGGATCTATATGGCCTGAGCGATTGGATGGCGCGCCGCGTTTATTCCGATACGCTTAATTTTTTCTATGGGTCTGACGATGTAACCCCGC
>CAZLMV010000017.1:9006-20205 GCA_964560625.1 uncultured Bacteroides sp.
CGCGTTTATTCCGATACGCTTAATTTTTTCTATGGGTCTGACGATGTAACCCCGCGGGCGTGGGCGAATCTATACGCCGACCGCATGGATAAATTGGCCGTGTTGGCCGCCACCACCGGTCGACTGAAAGAGGCCCGGGCGATCTACGTCGAGGCGGCGAAATTGCGCGGGTGCTATGACATTAAGAGCGCCGAAATTCCGCGCGAGTTGTTGGATGCCGCCCCGGTGGTGGTTTATGACACTAACCCCGAAGCGATGGGCGCTCCGAAAGCCGACCGCCGCGAACTGGAAGCGTTTATCGATGCGATGCCCGCTATCCCGGAAATTACGCGCCGCCGCGTAAAGGAAGACGCCGGAATTATGCGCGGGAATATCCTGGAACGCATGGCCGAAGATATAAAGGAGTTCTCTGATGAAGACGACTAAGTTAGAGGCCCCGGCGCGGTTTGCGTCGGATGCGTTGATTCTTTGCGACTGGATAGACACCACGAATTTTGTCGTGATAGGCGGCCGCGGCCTGGCGAAGAGCACCGTGATACTGGCCCACCGGTCTGAGCGGTGCGTGCGCCTGATGCCCGGGGCGCCCGTGGCCATTGTGGCAAATACTTACGCTAACTTGGTGGATAATATCATGCCCGCCGTGCAGAACGGCTGGAAGTTGGCGGGGCTGATTGAGGGCGTGCATTATATTAAAGGGAAGAAACCGCCCGAGGAGTGGCGCCGCCGGTGCTCCGTGATTGTGGATGATTACCGCCACGTCTATAGTTTTTGGAACGGCTCCGTTATCTTTTTGGGGTCACTGGATAACCCGTCACTGTTGGCGGGTAAGTCTGTGGCGCATTTGCTTTTCGATGAGGCGAAGTACGCGTCAGATTCTAAGGCCGCGCGGGTTATGCCTATACTCCGCGGCGATGCGATAACTTACGGGCGCTGCCACCTCTATGGCGGCGTAACTATTACGACCGATATGCCCGACGTGACCGAGGGCGAATTCGATTGGTTTTTCCGTTATGCCTCCGAGATGGAGCCCGAGCGAGTGGTCCGGATCATGCAGGCCGCGGGCGAGTTAAACCGCCTGAGGCTTAAGTTGGTTAAGCTAACCGCCGCCGAGGAGCCGGATGAGCGAAAGGTGGAGCGAGTGCGCCGAAAGATTGAGTATTACGAGGACGGGCTGCTGAAGCTCCGAAAGGGGCAAACGTTTTTCGCGAACCTGTCGAGCTTTGTGAATATCGATGTGTTAACGGTTGACTATGCGAAGCGACTCTATAACGGCGCGTTAGAGGAACACGAATTTTATAAAAGCGTGTTAGGCATGCGCCCGAGTGTGCGCCGCGACGCCCGCTTTTATGTTAACTTCGAAGAGGGAAACAAGTACGCCGACGGTTGCCTTTCGGGCGTGGCGGCGTTTACTTCCTCCGAGCTACAATACCTGGACCCGACGCGCCCGTTGGATGGCGGCATGGACTTCGGCAATATGTTGTCGCTGGTGATTGGGCAAGACGATGGCCCACGTTACCGAGTGCATAAAAATTTCTACGAGTTACCCCCGGGATATATTCGCGAGTTGGCCGACGAGTTCCTGCGATTCTTTGCGGGCCACCGCTGCAAGGTGCTGAACCTTTACTATGACCGCGCGGGCAATAACTACCAGCGCCAGGGCGAGGACCTGGCCGGCAAGGTGCGCGAGGCTATCGAGCGCGACGGGACGGGCGCACGAACCGGCTGGTCCGTGGAGCTGATGTCGAGAAAGCAGGCCACGATTGGGCAAAACGCCGAGTATGACTTTATGATCGAGCTGATGAGCGGCAAGAACCCGAAGCTCCCCGAGCTGCTGATTGATTCTAAGAATTGCCCGGAATTGGTGAGCTCTATGGAGTTGGCCCGAACTGTGATCAAGTATAAGGGCGAGGTGAAAATGGTGCATAAGGACAAGCGGTCCGAGAAGTTACCGATTAAGAAGTTGCCCCGCCTGTCGACGAATTTCTCCGATGCGTTTAAATACCTGATGATGCGCCGCGAATGGCGCGACGCCGCAATGGCCGCGCGACCTTCGTCGGCTCCGGTTGCCTCCGGGCTTATTGACTCCTTCCTCGAGAAGTACGGCAAGAAGTAAGTACCACCCGCCGCCTCCGTGTCCCCGCTTGGGCTAAAAAATGGCCTGAGCGGGGACTTTTGCGCCCTGATGGGGGCCGTAACGGGGTCCCCGGCTCACATTTCACTCCGGGCGGGGGATGGTAAGCACCGGCACGGATCTGAGCGGCACGGGCTTTGCCGTGTGTCGTTTTTTCGGTTTTCGGCGTTCGGGCGCGCTTTTTGGCTGAGTTTGGGCAAGTTAGCTGATTAAACCGCAAAATTTTTGCCGTTTTGTCGCATTTTTTGCGTTTTTACCGCCGAAAAACATGATTACATTTTACATTTTTGGCGTAAAACTATAATAATATTATAGGTAATAATAGAAAATTTCACTAACTTTGTGGGGTAATTTGTGAATTTTGGATAATGTAATTATTTGTTTATTATCGCAGACCTCAATCAATGTCCGGAAAGCCGAGCGCCGCGAGGCGGCCGGCTTCCCCTTTGTCCTTCCCCGCGCGCGTGTAGTTGGCGATATTTGCAGTAAAAAAATTGCTGTTATGAAACATTTAAAACAAGAATTCGACACTCTAACCTTTAAGGAGGTTATTATGTACACACTGGCCGTCGTGAGCATGATTGCGGGCCTGGTACTCTTATTTCTTGGGGTGCTCTTAGAGCCCCGAGGCGAAATTCACAGCTCTGTTCTCTGTGCTTTCGGGCTTATTTGCGTGTTTGTCTCTACTCTGTTGGGCCTCTCGATGAAGTTCAAGGCCGAGCTCGACAAGTTCAAGGAGGAGATAACTCAATTTGTCTCAACGTTGCCGCAATGCGAAAAGCCTGTCGTCTGATAATTGCCGCCGTCATGGTTGCACTGTTTGCCTCCGGGTGTGCATCCCGCCGAAAGGTTGAGCAGCGCGCCGCCGTGGAGACCGTGGCCACCAGCGCCGAGGCCGTAACCGAGCAGGAGCAGGTGCGCGCCGTGAGCGAGACCACCACCGAGACCGCCGCCGAAAGTATCGACAGCGGGCGCGTGGTGATTGAACGCGACACCGCCGGCCTCCCTGTGGCGATAAACTGGCGGCGCAAAGTGACCGGCAGTGCAGCCGCAAAAGTGGACCGCGCAACCGATGAGCGCCGGAACGTCGAGCAGATGGCAGCCACCGAAAACCGCAGCTCTGAGGAAAGCCGCAGCTCCGAGCAGGTGAGCGAGCCCGCAAAGAAGGACCGCCGCCTCCGGATCATGGCCGTCGTGATAATTTTATTTGCTTGGTTTATGTTATGGCGACAGCGGACAAAATAAGCATTTACGAGGCCGTGAAGAAAATGCGCGAGATGAGCGCCCGGGGCGAGTCGTTCTCTTTCAAGTTCCGGAAGTGGGACCGCCAACGCATGCGCGGGGGCGACTTGGCGGTTGTGACCGCGGCAAAGCTCCGACCGCGCGCGGCCGACGAGGACGTGGTCCACTCCAGTAGTAAACTCTATTACGTGGACACCGAAACGGGGCAGCAGCGCGTGTGTTGGCAGCCCCTGATTGTGGAGTTCAACGGCGTGCGCACGGTGTTAAATTAAAACTTTAACTATTTGATTATTATGGTTCGAAGAAGTGGAAATTTCGGATTCGTGGAGGATGGCGCGGGCGGCCTCTATTCGTTTAATATAAACGCCCGCAGCAGCCGGGGCGTGTCTCCGGCTATCTATGCCGTAAATGGCCGGACCGGCGCGTTTGGGTATAAGTACATGAACGTGTTGGGCGAAAAAATTATCCCCTATGGAGCCGACAACGACATGCCCGGGCGCGTGTGTGGCCTCTTGGAGCGATTCTATGCCGGCGAGGGTATTATGGGGAAGAAAGTGGGCTTGCAGTGGGGCGAGGGCCCGCGTCTGTATCGTGACGCCGTGGAGGCTGAGGGTAATCGCTTCTATCGGTCGTGGATTGTTGACCAGGAAGTAACGGCCGCACTCAGTGCAACGGACTATTTGACGCAAATGCACCGGTGTTTGGTGGACCTGTGCCACTTGGAGGGGTTCTGGGTTAAGTTCGTGCGCGCCCGCGGTTCACGCGTGGCCGGATTGCCCGCAAAGATTGCCCGGGTGGAACACGTCCCCGCGGGCAAAGTGCGCTTTTTGTGGAACGGTGACGGCGTGCCCCCGACCCACGTGATGGTTGCCGACTGGCCGTTGGCAAGCGCCGATAATTCGCAGATTTTCCCGCTATTTGACCCCGCCGAGCCGTTCAAGTATCCGGCGGCGTTGGCTTACTTCAGTATTTACAGCTATAACCACGACCACTACAGTTTCCCGCGCTTTCTTGGGGCGTTTGATTGGCTGGAGTTGGCCGGGACGCTGGCGCCTCTCTTGGCCACTTATAACTCTAACGCCTCAGCAATCTCGAAACACATCGAGAGCCCCGCGTCATATTGGGAGAAGCAGGCCGCCTATATCAAAGACAAGTGCCAGCAGAGCGGCGTGGTTTATACCGAGCAAATGCTTGAAGATTTCAAGGACGAGGCGATGGAGGCTTTTGCCAATTCCATGGCCGGCAACGGTAACGCCGGCAAGTTCTTGCACACGTCGCAGTTCTGGAACGCCGAGGCGCGCGCGTTTGAGGGTTGGAAGATCACCCCTATCGATAACAAGGTAAAAGAGTATATCGAGGCGCAAGTGGCCATCTGCAAGAAGGCCGAGGCCGCCGCGACCTCCGGGTTCGGGTTGGATCCATCGCTGTCAAATTTGATTCTTGATACGAAGTTGGGCTCCGGTTCAGAAAAACTCTACGCCCTGAAGGTCTATAACGCCACGGAGACGACGATTCCGGACATGGTGCTCTGTAAACCTTTCCAGCAGTTTATCGACGCTAACTTCCCGGGAACGGACATAAAAATCGGCCTTTATAGGTCAGTCGTGGAGGCGGAAAAGAACGTTAACCCTGAAAACCGAGTGAGGGCGAATGCGTAGTCTGTTTGCGGCTGAAGCCGCCCCCGAGAAGAAGGCCGACGAGAAGGAGCGCCCCGACGACCCGAACAAGGAGCGCAGCGTGCAGGTCTACCAGACGCGCACCCGCAACTTCGAGCGCCGGATAAAGTCGGAGGCCCACTTGGAGGAGTCCCTGCCCTGGCATTTCGAGCAGGGCGCGGCGTACCATTGCTTTAGTTTTGGCGACGTGGACGCCCTGACCTATCTCCGGGCCGTGGTCAAGCAGCAGCCGTTAGAGTACGTGGCGCTATCAACCTGGTGCATGGCGCAGACCGACGTCGACGAGGTCCGCAAGTGGGTGGAGCGCGGGCTGATTGGCCACGTTGATTTTTACGTGGGCGAAATCTTTCAGGCAAGTTACGCGCCGATATTCTTGCAACTGTCTGAATTAGTGAGAATTACCCCCCCTATGGGCGCGTGGCCATATTCCGCAACCACTCAAAAGTTATTGTCGGATTCGGCGACCGCTTCGATTTTGCCGTGGTTACGTCGGCAAACGTCAACACAAACCCGCGCTCAGAGTGCGCGTGCCTGACCGTTGACACCGGCGTGGCCCGATTCTATAAAGAGGAAATTTTTGATAAGATCAATTCGTTTAATCGAGATTTTGACGATTGGAAACCCTATAAATTGAAACGCGATGAAATTATTTGACAGAGACGGCAATGGAGCCGCCGAAATTGTGGCCGCCGTGGGGCTGATTGCTAACGGGGTGGATTTCTTCAAGTGGGAGCCGATTCTTCCTCTTGGCATCCGCGAGGTTGTGGCCATAATTGGGCAAACCCCCGTGCGAGTGTTGGCCGATTTCTACGAGTATGGCCCGAACCCCGACGCCGATGGCGAACCGGACCCCGAGGAAATGGCCACCGCGGTGAGGTATTTGCAGCAGGCCGTGGCCCTGTTTACTTGGTTAAAAATCATTCCCACCCTGGACGCGCAGCACGATGAGGGCGGACGCAGCCGCCGATTGGGCGAGAACGAGAAGGGCCTGACCGCGCTCCAGGAGTTCAAGGACGAGGCAAACATTTTGCGCATGGCTTACGAGGCCGTCGACGCGCTGATTGACACCATGACCGCCGCGGAGTTCGATTTTTGGCTATTGTCTGAGAAGTACGCCCGCCGCGAAGGGTTGTTGTTACGCAGCCGCGAGGAGTTCGACGAGTTCTACCATATAGGCTCGAGCCGCCTGTTCGTGACCTTATTGCCGATAATTCGCGAGGTGCAGGGCGACGAGGTGGAGCCGATAGTCGGGCCGCAGCGCATGCACGAACTCCTGACCCATCCATGCCAGCGCCCGCAGATGAGGGAGATGGCCGCGCGCGCCGTGGCGCTCCTGACCATGAAGAAGGCCGTCGAGCGCTTGCCTGTGCAGGTTATCCCCGAGGGGGTGGTGCAGGTGCAGCAGTCGCAGCCGGTAAATTCTAAGCTCAGGGCCGAACAGAACGCCCGCGCCGCCGTGGCCGCATCATTAGGAGCCGACGCCGCGCGAATCCTGAGCCGCTTGCAGCTGATGATTGCCGCCGAGGATGAGGAGCCGCAAACCCCCGCGAGCTCTTACACCCCCGGGCCGATTGTTCATTCTAAGGGGATGAGTTTTTGAGCCATGATCACACTGCACTATAATGGGCGGGAGTTTGACGCCCCCGCCTCCGTGGACGAAATGACCCCGGCGCAGTATGAGGCTATGTTGCGCTCCGTGTTAATGCTGCAGGCGGCCGAGTTTGCGAGCATTGAGTTGCGCCGCGCCCTGTTTGCCGTGTTAGCCGACATTGTGGTGCCGTTGCATTTCCTCCGCGCTGAGCTCAGGCAGGAAATCGACGCGCAGCTCTCAGCGCTGGACGGATTTTTTCGCATGACCCCGGAGGGCGACGTGCTCGCTTGGCAGTCGGTGCAAAACCTCATGCCAACCCACCAGGGATTCACGGGTCCGGGCGACCTCTTGGAGGGCGTCACTTTCGGGGAGTTCGTGGAGTGCCTGACCATCATGGAGGACGTGCCGCAAACCCCCGCCGGGGCTTACGCCGTTTACGAGCGCGTGGCCCGGGTGCTTTATCATATCCCCGACGACCGCGAGGTCCCGTCCCTCTTGCTTATCCATGCGCCGGCGCTGTTTGGCTCAGTGTGGGCCGCCATCATGGAGGCCCCGATTGAGTTCAACGGCAAAAAAATCGATTTTCGCATAATCTTTAAAAATTCCGGATCCGGAAAACCGGACGACAAAACCGGCTGGGCCGGGGTTACTTTCGAAGTGGCCGCGGCCGGACTGTTTGGCAAGGTGAGCGAGGTGGAGGCCGCGCCGTTTTGGGAGGTGCTGCTTTATCTCTATAAATGTAAATTTGAGTATCTGAACGAAATGCGCAAGAACGGCGCAAATAATTAACTTTTAAAACGATTGATTAATATGAAAACTTCAAAGACCATCCGCGACCGCATCAAGTACTGGGAGGGGCGACGCCTGAACGCTTACCAGTGCGCCGCCGGGGTGTGGACCATAGGTTACGGCCATACGGGCGCCGACGTGCAGCCGGGGCAAGCCATCACGGCCGCGCAGGCCGACGCCCTGTTTGTGAGCGACATTGCCCGGTTCGAGAAATCCGTGTCGGCCCTGTTTGCCGATACGGAGTTAACGCAGAATCAGTTTGACGCCCTGGTGTCGCTTTCGTGGAATATTGGCGCCCTGGACCGCAAGGCCCCGAGCCTGGTGAGCCGCGTCAAAGCTGACCCCGCCGACCCCGCCATCCGCGCCGAGTTCGTGAAGTATTCTAACGCCCGAGTAGGTGGAAAGCTCAAGCAGTTGTCCGGGTTAGTGGCCCGCCGCACCGACGAGGCAAATCATTATTTTAACACCGCCGCAATATGATAGATCTAAAGGAGTATTTCAATTTTTGGCAGGGAGTAGCCGCCGGGCCGTTGCGCGGGGAGGCTAAGATGTTGCCCGTGACCATCGACCGCGAAATGGGAAAGAAGATTCAGGCGTTGCCGCCGGAGTCGTTGACCCTATTTGTGTTGCCGCCGGTGGCCAAGAGCACGGCCAAGAGCGCCGACGCCTACCTCGAGGAATCGGAGTGCGTGGTGTTCCTCATGAAGAAGTACGCGCCGCAGCGCGTAGCCGCGTGGGACGTGTTGGCCGACGTGTTGCCGGAGGTGGAGGCGATGAAGCGGGCGCTGCTGCAGGCGTGCGGTTCGCCGTGCAGCCGGATGCGCCTGGAGGTCTCGTCGATTGAGACGGCCCCGGAAACGGAGCTTTATGGCACGTTTGCCGGCTGGTCCGTAAGTTTTTCGTTAATTTCCTGACGTGCTGATGGACTCACTGGAAAACTTGCCGCAGTTCGTGGCCAATTATCTCCGGCGCCGTAGCTTTCCGCGAATTTACGGGGAGCAGAAGGGAATCGCGCAGTCGCGAATCTACAGCCGCCCGGCAAAGCGTATCGACAACAACCGGCCCCGATCCCGCTCCGGCGTGCTCATGGAGTCGCTGCAGTCGGCGCCGACCACCATCAGCACCGGCGCCGTCGGGGTGGAGGCCTCGATGTTTTACCCCTATTATATCCGGTTCCTCGACATGAAGCGCTTGGGGAATCATAAAATCTACAATCGCCCGATTTGGGGCATTCTCTACAGGCAGACATTTAACGACATTAAGTACGACCTCCAGGACTGGCTCCGGCGGAATATGTTTGCCGACTTCAGCGAAATTTATCCTAATAAATAATTAATACCTCAAAGTTATGAACAAGTTTTCAACATTCTTCAAAGCCACCCTCGGGGTGCTCCGTGGGTTGCTCGTGCTGTTAATTGTCATTTTGCCGGGCGTGGCCGCTTTCATTTACTGGTATGTTGGCCGCGACGTGTGGCTGGACTTGGCCATCTCGGGCGCGTTGGGCGTGGAGTTCGCCTGGCTCATCGCCGTGACCATTGCCGCGCTGCTCCGTGACGCCTGGAAGGAGCGAAGCCGCCGAAAGCTCGACGACATGGAGCTGTAAAATTTTTGTAGTTTTATGCCAAAAAGTTTGCAGGAAATGTAAATTTATTGTAATTTTGCGCCTGCAACGCATTCAACAGTTCCTAAGTTCTCAACCCCTCCACTGACAGAGGTCAGCCGGAGCCGGGGCTATCCCTCCGGGGACGGCCCCATTTCTTTAGACTCATAGAGGAAAATGTGATGAATAATTTTGGTAATTTTTGTAGAACTATTTTTTTTGGATTTGAAACTTGACTGGCCGGGCCGCCGCGAGGCGCCCCGGTTTTTTTATGTCCCGAAAAAATTTTTTTGAAAAAAGTAAAAAAAAGTTGCCTAAAAATTTGCGTATATCACAAAAATGTTATACCTTTGCAGTGGAAAACTAAACAAGTTATAAATTATGAAATGGAACGAATTAGTTAAAATCGCCAAAGCTCACGGCTACAAGTTTGTTAAACACGGCGACCAACATGACCTCTACTACAACGAAGAAAAAGGAGACATGCTCTGGGTTGAACGCCACGGCTCACAGGAAGTCAGAAAGGGGCTCATGATGCGCCTCAAAAAACAAATCGGATTCTAAAATGTAGGGGGGGGCTCCCCCACCCCTACTCTCTCAAAGCAAATAAAACGGAGATACCACAAATTTATTCACACATCCAAAGACATGAAAGTAAGAATTGAAAAACAAGCAGACGGAACTTACATTGCCTACAACACCGACGGCGAACACTGCCAGCTGATCGGCACCGGTGATACCGTCAAAGAAGCAAAAGAAGATTTTTTTAATACGATTGAAGAATCAAAAGAGGCATACGTCGAAATGGGAAAATCCGTGCCAGCGGAATTAACCTCCGAAGTGGATTTTCACTTTGATATCTCTTCACTCTTCGAATATTACGCAATTTTCAACGTCAGCGCTTTAGGGCGCTATATCGGAATAAATCCGAGCCTCATGCGCCAATATAAAAAGGGTGACACGCCTATTTCCGACGCGCAACTTGAAAAGATTGAGGCGGGAATTCATCGCCTCGGCTCCGAACTGGCGGCGCTCTCTCTTGTTTAGTTTTCATTTCATAATTTGGAGAACGCCACCTATCCCCGGGCGAATCATCCGGGGATTTTTTAAAGGATACCCGCCCGTGAGGGCATGTACTTCATACTTATATAAGAACGAGTCCCCGGGGTAACTTCAAGCCCCGGGGATTTTTTTGCCGAAAAACTTGCGTATCTCGGAAATTTGCCGTAACTTTGCAGTGCTAAGAACTCAAGACTGTTAGTCAGTCCCGGTGGGCCCGGTTAACGCTCGACATATTGTTTCGGGCTTTTTTATTGCCCGTACTGGCCGAAATCTATCCGGCCTAACATAAAGCCATTAACGGCTGCCTTCCGAATTCTTTTTGCCCTCGGTGACGAGTCTGCAGCTTGAGTTTTTAGCAACGGAACGGCAGCCGTTTTTTTGTCTGCCTTGCTAAAAACTCAAGTTGCTATATGAAAGCATTTAATTTGACGGTTAGACGGAGCCGCAAGTCCGTCGCCCTTCCCGGCGCTCAGTCCGCCAAGTGTCAAACCCCCGCCCTCGGCTCCTTTGGCCGGTTCTGCCTCTCGATGGTGGGCGTCCTCCTCTTTGGCATGGCCATGTTGGCCGCCTACGTCATGGCCGGCGACGCCGCCCTTGCCGGGTTCGCCCTCTTGGTCATCCCCTTCATCGCTCACCAGATCCGGAAAGGAGGCGACAAATGAAAATCATTATCAGCAACGCCATGGTGACCGACCGCGTGGCCGAAACCATCAACGAACTCCAGAGCGGCGGCGACTACGACTGGCTGGCCGAAAATCTCGACTACCTGATCCGCGACCTCATCCGCGACTACATGAACAACGAGGAGGCCGACAATCCCGACGAGCCGCAAAAGTATTTCCCCGTGAAAGCTTACCTTGTAGCCCTGGCCCGCGTCCGCGACATAATTCAGACCATAGCCTTGCCGCCCGACTCTTCAGCCGCCGCCAATCGCGTCCCCCTGGCCCAGTTCTAACCCGCCACCCGGATTAAAAAACGGTAAAGAGGATTGCATATATTGTAAAAAAATCGTATCTTTGCCATAACTTAAATAAATCAACTAAATTCCACAGTCATGAAAAATCCATTTGAATCAAAAGTTTTTAATAACTGCCTCCTTGCGGCCTCT
>CAZLMV010000018.1:0-19449 GCA_964560625.1 uncultured Bacteroides sp.
TGACCGACAATACCGGCTGGCGCCTCGAAATCAAGGCCTTTCCGGAGCTGACGGGGCCGCGCGGAATCAGTCGCTTTCCCGGTCAATTTTACACGCAGGCCGAGGCTCGCGAGCTCCAAGACTATGCCGCAGAGCGCGGAGTCATTATCATTCCGGAAATTGACATGCCGGGCCATTCACGGCCCTTCGAGCGGGCCATGGGACACTCCATGCAGACCGAGGAAGGGAAGGCGGAGCTGAAGGCGATTCTCGGCGAGGTGGCCGAGCTCTTTGACAAAGCTCCTTATATCCACATTGGCGGCGACGAAATCGGCTTTCCGGACAGCTATATAGTAGAGATGATTGACCATGTCCACTCATTAGGCAAGCGCGCCGTGATTTGGAATCGCTATAATGCTCCGGCAAAGGCGGTTGACCCCGCCGAGATTCCCTGCGACATGACCACAAATTGGGCCACGGCGGGCACACTGAGTCCGGGCGTGCCCAACGTAGACATGCGCTATAACTACACGAACCATTTCGACGTGTTTGCCGACCCGGTGGGCATCTTCAAATCGACTATTTTCGGCCAATCGCAAGGTGACGCGGATGTGGCCGGCACGATTTCGGCCGCTTGGAGCGATACTATGACTCCTACATGGGAGGACGTCATAAAGCAAAACAACGTCTACGCCAACGTCTTGGCCAGCGCCGAACGGGCGTGGACCGGCGGGGGCGAACGATACATTGATGAGGGTGGGGTGACGCTACCCAATTCGGGTCCTGAATTTGAAGAATTTGCCGACTGGGAGCGCAGATTCCTCTATCATAAGAATACGACTCTGAGCGAGGCGGCCTCGTTGATTCCCTACGTCAAGCAGACTAACATCACCTGGCGCATCACCGACCAGATTCCCAATGGCGGCGACCCTGACGCAGTGCTTGAACCGGAGCGTTACATCAATGCCGAGACCATGCCCGAGAGCATCGCTTCAAGCGTTGTCTCCGGCGGCGGAATTTATCTGCGTCACATCTGGCACCCTACGGTGAAGGGCTTTTTTGACGATCCGCGCGAGGGGATGACGGCCTATGCGTGGACCTACGTCTATTCGCCTGAGGAGCAGGACGTTGGCGCGCTCATTGAGTTCTACACTTACAGTCGCTCGGGCAATGAAAAAGGGCCCGACGCCGGGAAATGGGACCGCCGCGGCTCGCGCATTTGGCTCAATGGCGAGGAGATTCCGGCGCCGCAATGGGCGCAACCCGGGGCCACCATAGAGCAAGACCGGGCAGACTCCGGCCTGATGGATGAGAACTTCACGGGGCGCAAGCCGACCAAGATTCACCTCAAAAAGGGGTGGAACGAGGTCTTCCTCAAGCTCCCTCATGCCACGAGCGGCGGCACCGGGCGTGACAAGTGGCAATTCACCTTCGTAATCACTGACCCTGAGGGACTTAACGCCCTCGAGGGGATAATTTATTCGCCTGATAAGATTGCTTATGCTGAAAGTTAATAATATTACTAAATCGTTTGAGGGGTTGGAGATTCTTCGCGGGGTCAGCCTTGAGGTTGGCGAGGCGGAGATCGTGGCCATCGTCGGGCCCAGCGGGGCGGGGAAGACCACGCTGCTGCAAATCATCGGGTCGCTTGAGCGGCCTGACTCGGGGACGGTGGAATACGACGGGCGCGAGATTTTCGGCATGAAGGCCGACCGCTTGGCCGAGTTTCGCAACAAGAACATCGGTTTCGTGTTTCAGTTCCACTCGCTGCTGCCCGAATTTACCCTCTTGGAAAACGTCTGCCTCCCGGCGCTGATTGCCGGCGAAGGGAAGGCCGAGGCGGAGGCTCGCGCGCGCGAACTTATTAATTACATGGGTCTTAGTGACCGCGAGGGCCACCGGCCGGCGCAACTCAGCGGCGGCGAGCGGCAAAGGGCGGCAGTGGCCCGCGCGCTGATCAACTCGCCGCGTGTGGTCTTGGCCGACGAACCGAGCGGCTCGCTCGACAGTGCCAACCGCGCCGAGCTCCACCGGCTCTTCTTTGACCTTCGGCGCGACCGGGGCCAGAGCTTCGTCATAGTGACCCACGACGACAGCCTTGCGGAGCAGGCGGACAGGACAATCCGCATGGTCGACGGCCGCATTGCGCAATAAAATGGCCCCGGGCTGCGTTATTACTGCGTATGAAACTGATTAAACGCTTGATTTTTACCGCAACGGCCTCGCTGACCGTTGCTCTCTCCGCATCCGCCCTCCCGCCGGAGGCCTACACCGAGCAGTCGGTGCTGAGCTCCGGTAAGTGGGTGAAAATCAGCGTTGAGCAAACCGGAATGCACTATATTCCCAACAGCACCCTCGCGGCCTGGGGCTTCAAAAACCCCGCGGCGGTGAGGATCCACGGCTATGGCGGAAGGATGCTCTCTGACGTGCTCGACCCGGCGGAGTATATTGACGATCTGCCGGAGATTCCGCGCGAGCAGACTTCCGGCGGCTTGGTTTTTTATGGCGTGGGCCCCATTCAGGAGACCTACTCTGACGCCACGGGCGAACTCGGCCACGACATAAACCCCTATGAGACTAAGGGTTACTACTTCCTGACCGAGGCAACCGACGGCGGCGCTGCCCTTGCCCCGGAGACCTCGGGGCAGGCGCTGACTTCCGCCGCGGGATGCAAAACTTCGGGCCGCACCATCCTGATTCACGAGCAGGAGACGACCTCCCCCGGTGGCTCCGGAAGGCTGATGGTGGGCGAGGATTTTAACTACACCCGCCGCCGCAACTTCAACTTCAAGCTCCCCGGGTTGGTGAGCTCCGAGCCGGTTGTTCTGAACACGTCATTTTTCGCGCGCACGCCCTCTATGGCCTCGACTCTGCGCTTCGAATTCAATGGCTCCAAGCCCAAGCATGACGCCGCAGTGCAGATGTCTGCCACCACGCAAGGCGATGGCTACTGGGGCAAACAGACGGTGTTTTCCCACGACTCCATCTCCTGTCCGGGCGGAGAACTGACCATCGGGCTGAGCTTTGAGTGCAACGGGGTGGTCAACAAGGCCAATTTGGACTATTTTGAGGTGATTTACACCCGCTCGCTTGCCACTTCGGGCGTGTTTTTTGCCGACGGTGCGGAGCCGTTGGCCGTGGGGTCGGCAGACTCCAATCGGCGCATCTGGGACGTCACCACGGCCCATAAACCGCTGCAAATCAACCTCGGAACTAACGGCGCCTGGCGTTCTGACTTCAATCAGATGAGGCGCTACGTGAGCTGGTCAGTGGCCGAAGTCGGCTCCATGCCCCAGCCCAAGCAGGCCGGGAGCGTCGCGGCGCAGAATCTCCACGCCATGACTTCGGTGCCCGACATGGTCATCATCGCCCCGACGCTCTATCAGCCGGCGGCGCGCTCCATTGCCGAGATTCACCGCAACAACGCCTACGACCCGCTGATGGTCGAGGTGGTTGACCTCAATCAGATTCTCAACGAGTTCGGCTCCGGCGCCTTTGACCCCGGAGCGCTGCGCCGCTTCCTCAAGATGCTTTATGACAGAGGATTAGCCGCCGGCACGCCACTCAAATATGCCCTGATGATGGGCAAGGGCACCTGCGACAACCGCCTGCTCACGGGCGCCGGAAAGTCGCTGCGCGCGCCCATGCCCCTTTGGGTCAGCACCGAATCGCTGGCCGAAAACTCCAGCTATAGCTCCGACGACTATTTCGGCCTGCTCGACGACTACGACGGCCGCCGCCCGGGGCAGGAAAACCTCGACATCGCCGTGGGCCGCATCCCCTGCACGTCGCCCGACGATGCCGCCGTGGCCGTGGATAAAATCAAGCGCTACATCTACTCGCAGCCGCGCGACGACTGGCGCACGCGCCTGACGATGCTCGTGGACGACGAAAACAACGGCATCCACATGACCCAGGCAGAGCGCCTATTGGCCAACCTGAGCTCGACCGACGCCGGCGACC
Source organism: uncultured Bacteroides sp. (assembly GCA_964560625.1). Taxonomy (GTDB): domain Bacteria; phylum Bacteroidota; class Bacteroidia; order Bacteroidales; family Muribaculaceae; genus UBA3263. Next base: position 3,943 of record CAZLMV010000018.1, read on the forward strand.
GCTTTGTGGTGCAGAAAGTTTACTGCGACGCCTACGAGCGGCAAAACTCCACTTACCCGCAGGCGCGCACAGAGACCTTTGACTACCTTGCCGACGGCACCGCAGTGTTTGCCTTCATCGGCCACGGCTCGCCGACGGCCTTGGGCAGCAAAAAAATCATCGAGCCTAACGACTTCCGCGACCGCTTCCACCTGCGCCGCCTGCCGTTTTTCTACACCGCCACGTGTAATTTCCTCAAGTGGGACTACGACCTGACGTCGATGGCCGAGCAGCTGATGTTTCAGTCCGACGGCGGCATCATAGGCTGTTTTGCGGCCCTTCGCCCGGTGTTTATCACCCAAAACGGCAACCTCTCGGCGCAGTTTGGCGCCACGCTCGGCACCCTTGCCGACGATGGCCGCGAGCTGACCTTCGGCGAGCTCTATCGCCGCGCCAAAAATGGAGTCAATAATGACCAGAACAAGATGCGCTACGTCCTGATGGGCGACCCGGCGCTGCGCCTCAGTGCCCCCGGCCAGTTCGTGCGCGTAGAGACCATCAACGGCCTCGATGCCACCAATCCGGAGGCGCAAATCGAGCTCAAAGCGCGCCAGACGCTGACCATCTGCGGCAGCGTCCTCGGCCCCGACGGCGAGCCGATGGATGACTTCAACGGGCGCCTGATTGCCAGCCTTTATGACGCCGAAAGCTCCGTGACCTCCCATGGCTACGGCGAGGGCGAAAAAGTGACCTTCGAAAAGATGGGCGACCGCCTGCTGACGGCCTCCGGCACCGTGACCAACGGCCGATTCACGCTGACTTGCCGCATGCCCTCCTCATTCTCAGATAATTACCGCCCCGCGACGTTCAGCTTCTATGCCGCCGCTGCCGACGACGCCGACGGCCGCCACGCCATGGGTGTGCTCCGCAATGTCTATGCCTATGGCTATGACGACAATGCCGACCCCGACGATTGGGCTCCCTCGATTAACTATTTGGCCCTCAACGCCGAAGACTTTAAGGATGGCGGAAAGGTCAACGAAAGCCCGATGGTTTTGGCCCATATCAGCGACGACTGCGGCATCAACGTCAGCACCTCCGGCATCGGCCGCCAAATGGTCATCATCATCGACGATAATCAGACCTATGCCGACTGTGCACGCCATTTCACCCTCGACGCTGAACCCTCCGAAGGCGCGGCCATGAGCGGCACCTTGGCCTATCCGCTGACGGACCTCGCGGCGGGCCACCACACGCTGAAACTCCGCGTTTGGGACGTGGCTGATAACGTTGCCGAGCGCACGGTGGACTTCAACGTCGTGCCCGGCCTGAAGCCGGAGATTTTCAGCGTCTACACCGACGCGATGCCCGCGCGCACCGAGGCTAATTTCTTCATCAAGCATAACCGCCCCGAGGCGCTGATGAACATCCGAGTGAGCGTCTACACTCTTGGCGGCGCTGAGGTGTGGAGCTCCGAGCTGCAAACGCGCTCCAACATGAACACCACTGACCCCATACGCTGGAACCTGACCGACAAGTCCGGGCGCCGGGTGGACCGCGGAATCTACATCTATCGCGCGGAAATCTCGACCGACGGGCACACCTATACCACCAAATCCCGAAAAATAGCCGTAGCCGCCGATGGAACAGAATAACCCTCCCGCAGCAGCAGTGACCGTTTATTGCGCGTCGTCGCCCGATGCGCCGCAAGTTTTCCTCCAAGCCGCCTATGCCTTGGGGCGCGAATTGGCCGCCGCAGGCTTGGGCACCGTGACCGGCGCCGGCCGCACGGGGTTGATGGGGGAAGTGGTGCGCGGGAGCCTTGACGGCGGCGCCCCGGCCGTCGGGGTGATTCCGCAGTTTATGGTTGACCGCGGATGGGCCAACCCGTCGATGACGGAGCTCCACGTCACCGCCGACATGGCCGAGCGCAAGCGCCTGCTTGCCGACTTGGGCATCGGCGCCATAGCCCTTCCCGGCGGCATCGGCACACTCGACGAGCTGATGGACCTGCTGACGCAATGCCAACTCGACCTCTATCACAAGCCGGTGGTGATTCTTAATATCAATGGCTTCTACGACAGCCTCTTGGCCCAATTAGAACACGCCGACCGCTGCCACATGATGCGCCATTTCGACCTCCCCGGCAACCTCTGGCAAGTCGCCACCAGCCCCGCCGAGGCGGTGCTTAAAATTAAAAATAAAAAAATACAAAATACAAAGTAAATTAAAAATACAAAGTACAAAATAGAAAATAATAGCCCGGAGGGCTTTCACCTTGGTTAACCCGGGGTTGCGAAGCTACCCCGGGACACGCCTCCTCCTCCTCTCCTCAACCCCGGAGGGGTTGCACCATCCCCAAAGAATACAAAGTAAATACAAAATACAAAGTAGACGAACCGAAACATAAACTCATTGATTTGAAAACTTTTACGCGACAATATGGAGCCTGAACTTTTACCGCTGACTCCGGCCAATGACCCGGTGCTCCGGGCCATGGTGTGGGCGCTGATCATCCCGGCGCTGATATTTTTGCCCTCGGTGGTCAGGCTCTGGGGCAAGTTTATGACCTCGCTGACGCGCCATGAGGAGACCCTTGCCGCGGCCGAGCGCACGCTGACCGACCGCTTGGCGCAGATCGCGGCCGGGCTGCTCTGCTGCCTGATGTGGGGCCTGCTGCTCTATTGCGTGGCCTTTCGGATGCGCGGCGGCAACATTGGCCTCGACCCGGGCCCGGGCGTTGCGCTGACCGCCGCCGGAGCCGTGGTCTGCGGCTTGATTCAATTTGTGGGCTATCGCATTGTGGGCTATGCGTTTACCACCCATGCTAACACCATTGTCTGGATCCGCTCCCTTGCCATCGACATTGCCATGGCCGGCTACTGGATGACCATTCCCGCCCTCGGCGCCATGTTCTATCCCGGACTGGCTTATTCGATGTTTTGGTTCGGTGCGGCGATTTTTTTGATCCTCCGTATGGCGCTGTGGATCAAGTGTTTCCGAATTTTTTATGATTCGCCATTTTCAATTCTCTACTTTTTTTTGTATCTTTGCACCCTTGAAACGGTGCCTCTGCTGATTCCGGTGGGCATCGCTTTCGTCATCTGTTAATTAACTCCAATACTAACCCCCACCATCTCTAACGTGGAAAAGAAGATTCAGAAGATCCTCGTTTCTCAGCCCAGGCCCGAGAGCGAAAAATCGCCCTATTTCGACCTTGAAAAGAAGTATGGCGTTGAACTGACGTTTCGTCCGTTCATCCGGGTTGAGGGGCTCACTTCTCGCGAATTCCGTTCGCAGAAAATCTCTATTTCGGACTTTACAGCAGTAATTTTTACCGCCCGTCAGGCCGTGGACCATTTCTTCCGCCTCTGCGAAGAAATCCGCTACCAAGTGCCTGAAGGACTGAAGTATTTTTGCTCCTCCGAGAGCATTGCCCTCTACATCCAAAAGTACATCCCCTATCGCAAGCGCAAAATCTTCCACTCTCCCACCGGGCGCTTTGACGACCTCATCCCCATCCTCCAGAAGCACCACAAGGAAAAATACCTCTTTGCCGTCAGCGACGTCAACAAAGACATCCTTGCCAACCTCGAAAAAAGCAAACTGCAGTACACCCGCGCAATCATGTATCGCACCGTGGCCAACGACTTCGGCCCCGATGAACCCTTCGACTACGACATGCTGATTTTCTTCTCCCCCGAAGGAATCAAGGCCCTGCAGAAAAACTTCCCCGAATTTGACCAAGGCGACACCCACATTGCCACCTTCGGCAAAACCACCGCCGCCGCCGTCAACGAAGCCGGACTCCGCCTCGACCTCGACGGCTCCTCCGCCGGCACCAAATCAATCACCGCCACTCTCGATTCATATCTTGAGCAAGTCAATGGACTCCCCGAAGACGCTTAAAAAGAGCGAAAAACTCTGCTCCCAAACCGCCATCGACGCCCTCTTTTCGCCCTCAGCGGCCGCAAAGGGGGCGCTCGCCTATCCCCTGCGCATGGTCGCCGCCCCCCGCTCCGGCATCCGCCGCCCCGGCGCCGCACCCGTGCAATTCCTCATCTCCATACCCAAAAAACGCCTCCGCAAAGCCGTGGACCGCGTAAAAATGCGCCGCCGAGTGCGCGAAGCCTACCGCCTTAACCGCGCCGCCATCAGAGAGATAGCCCCCGAGGCCCCCCTCGACGTGGCCTTCATCTACATTGCCAACACCCTCACCCCCTACGACCGCGTCCAACGCGCCATGCGCAAACTCCTCGCCTCCCTATGAAAAACCCCCTGACCGAACTCCTCATCCTCCCCATTCGCTTCTATCGCGCCTACATCTCCCCGCTGACGCCCCCCTCCTGCCGCTTCACCCCCACCTGCTCCCAATACGCCATTGAAGCCCTCCGCCGCCACGGCCCCCTCCGCGGCTCCTACCTCGCCCTCCGCCGCATCCTCCGCTGCCACCCCTGGGGCGGCTCCGGCCCCGACCCCGTCCCCTAACTACCGGCCTCCCTGGCCGGTGTTTAAAGTTTAAAGTTTAAAGTTTAAAGTCTCCCCCGGCTCCCGCCGGGGGTTTTGTAGTTTATAGTTTATAGTTTAAAGTTTAAAGTTTATAGTTTATGGGGGAGTTATAATTCTTATAAAATTTATAAGATTTATGGGTTTGAGCGCGAAGGGAGATTTTGTGGTTTGGAAATTTTTTGTTAACTTTGCGAGGTAATATATGCGCATTTTATTTATGAAACGTCAAATTCTATTGGGGCTGTTGGCCCTGATTGCTTCGGTTGGCATGGCCAAACCTAAGCAGACCACTAATTTATATGATAAGGTTCCTCATGCGGGCTATGTGGGCAACGTGGCCTTGGAAATCGCTTCGCCGGGGGCCTATCCGGGTAGTGCCGGCGGCGTGACTACGACCCATGGTTACCTTGTGACTCCCAAGATTTTAGCGGGGGTCGGCGTGGGTTATATCCATTCGTTTAATTCGAGCCATGGGGTGATCCCTATTTTCGCCGAGGGTAAGTTTTTCTTCCCGAGCGAGCACATGCGCCGCATTTATCCTCACATCGGGGTGCGCCTCGGTGGCCAGGTGGGCACCGAAGGTGGCGCCGGGATTTATTCGCAGGTGGCTTGCGGAATTCGTATTCCTTTCAGTGACCGCTTGGCGCTGAACGTGGAAATCGGTCCGCAATATGCCGGAAAGTATGAGCGCGAGGGCGCAAGTAACACCGTGGTGACCTACAATAAGCCCTTTAAGGCTCATGGCCAGCAGTTTAGCTTCTTTGGCCGCGTCTCTTTTGAATTTTAACCTTCCTACCATCCAATCATTTATCACCCCATGAAATTCCGCTTCACCCTCGCCGCATTGATGCTTCCGGTCTTGGCCGGAGCCGTTTCGCCGACGCCTCAAAAGATTGACGACAAAGGCCGCGCGGCTTTTTGCGCCCATAAATCCGTCTATAAGCTCACCGGGGCCTCCGAGGCCGATGCCGACGCCGTAGCTGCGCTTCAGAGCGCCTTGAAGACTGACGGCACTCCGACGGTGGAAATCATCATCGGCGAGCGCGGCGACGACGCCGTGAAGGCCTACGAGGAGAAGATTCCGCAGGCTGCCGAGGGCTATTTCCTTAGTATTCAGTATCCTAACCGGGTGATAATTGCGGGCGCCGACGAGGCCGGCACGTTCTATGGCGTGCAGACTTTCCTGCAATTGGCCGGCGACCACTGCGTGCCGGCGCTGGAGATCACCGACTCTCCCGCCATGCCGAAGCGCGGCGTCATCGAGGGCTTTTACGGCAACCCGTGGAGCCACGCTGACCGCCTGAGCCAGTTTGACTTCTATGGCCGCAACAAGATGAATATCTACATTTACGGCCCGAAGGATGACCCCTATCACCATTCGCGCTGGTATGAGCCCTATCCCGCCGCTAAGGCGCGCGAAATGAAGGAGTTAGTGGCCGCGGCCGACAAAAACAAGGTGAAATTCGTTTGGGCCATGCACCCCTCAAACTCCATCGAGACGGCCGAGGACCGCGCCAAGGCCTTAGAGAAGTTCGCGCAAATGTACGATTTAGGAGTGCGCAACTTCGCCATTTTCTTCGACGATATCTCCGCCAAAAGCGTTGATTCTCAGATAGATTACCTCAACTTTCTTGACCGCGAATTTGTCAAGAAACACCCCGGCACGGGCAACCTGATCGTCTGCCCCACAATGTATAACAAAGCGTGGAGCGGAGGCGACTACCTCAACAAAATGGGCACTCGCCTGAACCCCGACATCGAAATCATGTGGACCGGCAACAGCGTCTGCGACATGATCAATACTCCTGACTGCCAATGGTTTACCGAGCAGACCACGCGTCTGCCCTTCATCTGGCTCAACTATCCGGTGAATGACTACGGCCAGCACAACCTGCTGATGGGTCCCATGACCGGCAACGACGCGGAAATCGCTCCGATGGTGGCGGCTTTCTGCTCCAATCCGATGCAATATGCTGAGGCCTCCAAGGTGGCACTGCACCAGATTGCCGACTTCACCTGGAATCCCGCGGCCTACGACGCCGACCAGGCATGGCTCAACGCCACGGCCGCCCTCGAGCCGGAGCATCTTGACGCCTTCCGCCTGTTCTGCCTCAACAACGTCGACGTGGCGCCCAGCGTGCATGGCCTCCGCTTCTATGGCGAGACGCCCGATTTCGCCGAGTTAGTTGCTGCGAATCAGGATGTTACCCCCGCCTCCGTAATCCAATTCCGCCCTTGGTTTGAGGCTCGCCGCGATGCCGCCAACGAACTCCTCGCTGCCGCCGATGCCGGCGACCCGCTGCTTTCCGAAGTGCGCGAATGGATCGTCGCCCTCCAGCTTCAGGCCCTCCAGGGCATCGAAGTGACCCGCATGGCCGAGGCCCTCGTCGCCGAGAATCCGCAGGCCTTCATCTCCGCCTATAAAGCCTATCAGCAGCTCACGTCCGAGGCCGAAGAGGTGGTTTCCCGCGGCTATGACGGCTCCATTCAGAGCGTGCGCGTGCAAACCGGCACCCTCCACGTAAAACCCTGGCTCAAAGCCACTTCTGCCGCCCTTGGCGACACCTTCAAGCAGTCGGGCGCCCAGTATCCCGCCGACCTCTTCCCGCGCCAGGTGGTTGAAAACGGAACCTACTACATCAAACACAACGGCCGCTGGCTCGGCAACCCCAACGCCGGCTCCACGGGCGGCGCACCGGTGTTCCAATCAGCCATTGACGACATCAACCCCAACCGCCAGGAATGGCACATCCGCCTTGACCCCGTCACGGAGCGCTACTCCATCGTCAACAGCAAGGACGAGCGCTACCTCAACGAAGTGTTCCACTTCGGCACGAACCCCTTCAGCCGCGACTGGAACACCTACGTAATCCGCTGCAAGGATGGCAAATACTCCATCCAAAACGCCGGCAATGGCGGCCAGAAATTCTGGGGCGTGGAAGGCGACCAAATCACCGGCGCGCCCAACTCAGCCGATCATTTCATCTTCGAACTCATTCCCGTAAACGAATAAACCCCACATAATGAAAAAAATCATTGCTCTTGCGGCCATGGCGCTCTCTCTTTCCGCCGCCGCAGCCCCCATCTCTCCCACTCCCAAGGAGCAAACCGCCGGCACGGCCGTGGCCTTCACGCCCGCCGACGCCACTTTCCGCATCTCGGCCGCTACGGGCGCCGACGCTGACGCCCTGCGTGTGCTTTCCGAAGGCCTGAACGTCACCGCCGACGGCGCCATTGAAATCATCATTGGCGGCAAGGATGACGCGGCCCTCGCCTCCTATTCGGCCAAAATTCCCGCGGCTGCCGACGGTTACTACCTGAGCGTGACCCCCGGGAAAATCATCATCGGCGGCGCCGACGGCGCGGGCCAGTTCTATGGAGCGCAGTCGCTGCTGCAATTGGCCGACGGCGCGACCTCAGTGACTGAAACTGAGGTGATTGACACCCCCGAAATCCCCATTCGCGGCATCATCGAGGGCTTCTATGGCAACCCCTGGAGCCACGACGAGCGCATCGCCATGTTTGACTTCATGGGCCGCCACAAGATGAACGAATACACCTACGGCCCCAAAAATGACCCCTACCACCGCGGCCAGTGGGCCACTCCCTATCCCGAAACCGAAGGAAAGCTCATCACCGAGCTCGCCGAGGCCGCTCACCGCAACAAGGTGAAGTTCGTCTGGGCCATGCACCCCGGAAACTCCATTGGCGAAGGCAATTACGCCGCCGCGCTGAGCAAGTTTGAGGCCATGTATGAATTAGGAGTGCGCAATTTCAGCCTCTTCTTTGACGATATTTCGGGCGAAAACGTTGGCCAGCAGGTGGCTTACCTGAAATATCTGACTGACAATTTCGTCAAAAAGCACTCTGACGTAGGCGCCCTGAGCGTCTGCCCCACGGCTTACAACACCGCCTTTGGCGGCGCCGGCCTCTATAACTACATGCACACGATGTCGGAACTCGACCCCGACGTCAAAATCATGTGGACGGGCCGCTCCGTGGTCGATATGCTCCAGGTTGACAACCTCAAGAGTTTCACCGACATGGCCGGCCGCAAGCCTTACATCTGGCTCAACTATCCGGTCAATGACTATGGCGGCGGCTCCATCCTGATGGGCTCAGTGACCGGCCTTGACCCCAACATCAAGGACCATGTCAGCGCCTTCTGCTCCAACCCCATGGAGTATGCCGAGGCCTCCAAAGTAGCCCTCTACTCCTTAGCTGACTTCGCTTGGAATCCCACGGCCTTTGACCCCGCTCAGGCCTGGGAAAACTCCCTGCGCGAGCTCGTGCCCGCCGAGGCCGTCGACGCCTTCCGCACGTTCTGCCTCAGCCACGTTGACTACTACAACAGCTCACACGGCTATCGCCGCGCCGACGAAACCCCCGAGTTTCAGGCTCTCAACAAAGAATTAGGCGCCCTGACCGCCGCCAACGCCGCCGGTTATCGCGAATACTTCGAAAAGCAACTCGCTGCCGCTCAGACCCTTGAGGAGCTGAACTGCATGATGACCACCGAGCTCTCCGCATGGATTCTCAACTTCCGCCTCCAGGCCGAGCGCGCCCTCTCGCTGGTCAAAATCGCCGAAATCCTCGCCTCTGACTCCCCCGCCGACTTCATCGACGAATACAAGAAATATGACGCCGCCACGGCTCAGGCCTCGGCCATCGTTGACCGTGACTTCCCCGGCACCATCAAGCGCTTCTTCCCCCGCGCCGGCACCCGCTATGTGGAGCCCTTCCTGACCTCCACCGTCGGCGACCAAGTCAACGCCTTCAAAGACCTCAAGATTGAATATCCCGCCGACCTCTTCCCTGAGCAGCTGCTCCCCGACGGCGACTACTACATCAAATATAACGACAAATTCCTCAGCAACGGCTCCGGCTCGTCGGCCAACGCGCCCACGAACCCCTCCTGGCGCAAGCAGGAAGACGACATCAACCCCAATCGCCAGATCTGGAAGGTGCGCATCGACGTCAATACCGGCCGCTACTCGATTCTGTCGCTCCATGACGACCGCTACGTCAACGAGTTAGGCAACTTCGGCACCAACCCCTACTCAGCCGATTGGAACACCTACGAAATCACCCGCCTCAACGGCAAATACGCCCTGCAATGCGGCGGCAGCGCCGGCACTAAGTTCTGGGAGGCCAACTCCACCCGCATCAACCAGGGCTCACGCACGGCCTACGACGTCAAGAACTTCATCTTCGAGTTCATCCCCGTCAATGCCGACCCCGAGCCTGCCGCGCAGGTGGAACTCCCCTCTACGGTGCTGATTCTCAACGCCGAAGGCAAGGCCCTGACCAAAGTGGGCACCCAGGCTAAGTTTACCGAGCTCAACGGCGAGCCGAAGAAGACCCAGCAGTTCATCCTCGACGTAGACAAGACCACTAACCGCTTCGCTATCAGCTGCGTAAGCCTCGGTGCCCCCTTGGACGAAAAGGCCACGTTCCGCACCAAGGCTGACTATTCCGCCGACTGGCACAGCTACATCATCCTCGAACACAAGGGTTTACACTCAATCCAGAACTGCGTCCACGTCAACAATAACAACAACACCAACTACTGGATCGCAACCGCCGATGACCTCCTCTCCACCTCCGGCTCCATTGACCCCTTCGAGGCCTATCAGTTCACGCTGCGCCCCGTCGAAGAATCCTCAATCTCCGAAATCGAATCCTCTGCCGCCTCTGCCGGCGCCATCTATGACCTGCAGGGTCGCCGAGTAATCAACCCCGCGGCCGGCGCCCTCTACATCATCAACGGAAAAATAACCCGTAAATGAAACGTTATAACCTCATCAACAACATTTTAGGCTGGGTATGTTTCGCCATTGCGGCGGTAACATACCTGCTGACCATTGAGCCGACGGCCTCGTTCTGGGACTGTCCGGAGTTTATCTCTCAGGGCTATAAGCTCGAAGTGGGCCACCCCCCGGGCAACCCGATTTTCATGCTCACGGCCCGCTTCTTCATCAACTTCGTCGGCTCCGAACCGGGCAGCGTCGCCATGGCCGTCAACGCCATGAACGCCCTGCTCAGCGCCGCCACGATCATGCTCCTGTTCTGGACCATCACCTACCTGACGCGCCGACTCATCAGCCGCCGCAACGCCGAACTCACTGCGGCTCAGGTGGTTATCTGCATGGGCTCGGGCCTTGTGGGCGCGTTGGCCTATGCCTGGAGCGACACCTTCTGGTATTCAGCCGTTGAGGGTGAGGTTTACGCCTTCTCTTCCTTCTGCACCGCCTTAGTCTTCTGGCTTATCCTCAAGTGGGACGCGCGCGCCGACTCGCCTCATTCTGACCGCTACTTGGTCTTGATTGCCTACGTCATCGGCGTCAGCATCGCCGTGCATCTGCTCAACCTGCTCTGCATCCCCGCCATCGTCTTGGTGTTCTACTATCGCCGCTTTAAGAACTCCACGACCAAGGGCTCGCTCGCGGCGCTGTTAGTCAGCTTCGCCATCGTGGGGCTGATTCTCTTCGGCCTCGTCCCCGGCTTCGTCGAGGTGGCTCAGTATGTCGAGCTCTTCTGCGTCAATTCCCTCGGCATGGGCTATAACCAGGGCGTGATCCTCTACACCTTCGCCGCCTTGGCCATCTTCATCTGGACCATCTATGAGCTCTATCAGCAGCGCTCTGCCGCCCGCATCAAGCTCTCCTTTGCCCTGAGCGTGCTGGTCAGCGGCATCCCCTTTATCGGGTCGTCGCTGCTGATTCCCGTCGTGGTGATGGGCGCGCTGATTGTCTGGCTCGCAGTGGTCAAGAAGCTCCCCATTCGCGCCCTGAACCTCATTGCCCTGAGCATCTTCGTAATCTTCATTGGTTATTCAAGTTACGCCCTGCTGCTTATCCGCTCCAGCGCCGAGACTCCCATTAACCAAAATACCCCGGACAATGTCTTCTCCTTGGCCTCCTACCTTAATCGCGAGCAGTATGGCGAAACCCCGCTGCTCTATGGCACCACCTTCACCTCCGAAGTGCAGCGCTCAGCCTCCGGCGAAGCCATCTCCTCCGAGGAAACCGGCTATGCCAAGGCCGTCAAAACGTCGCCCAACGATCCGGACCGCTATGTCCCCATCGTCACCAAGACCGAGTATACCTACATTCCCGAGCAAAACATGTTCTTCCCCCGCATCTACTCCGCGCAGTTTGCCCCGCAATACATGGAGTGGATCGGCATGACCGCCAACGACATGGAGACCGTCATGGCCAGCGCAACCAAGGACTCGAGCTTCCAGGTGCCTAAACGCCGGCCGACGTTTGCCCAAAACCTTGCTTACTTCTTCAACTATCAGCTGAGCCACATGTATCTGCGCTACTTCATGTGGAACTTTGCCGGCCGCCAAAACGACCTGCAAGGCAACGGCGAGGTCAACCGCGGCAACTGGATCAGCGGCATCCCCTTCATTGATAATCCCCGCTTAGGCGACCAGTCGCTGCTGCCCGAGGAATTCGGCACCGGAAACAAGGGCCATAACGTCTACTATATGCTGCCGCTGCTGCTTGGCCTCATCGGCCTTATCTGGCAGTCGCTCAAGGGCGAAAAGGGCATCCGCCAGTTCTGGGTGATCTTCTTCCTCTTCTTCATGACGGGCGTGGCCATTGTGCTCTATCTGAATCAGACGCCTAACCAGCCTCGCGAGCGCGACTATGCCTTTGCCGGGTCGTTCTATGCCTTCGCCATTTGGATTGGCCTCGGCGTGGCCGCCATTGCTGACGCCTTCAACTCCGTGCTCCGCGATGAGCAGAAGCTCGGTGGAGCCATTGTCGCCACCCTCCTGGGCCTCTGCGTGCCCGTGCAGATGGTTTCCCAAACCTGGGACGACCATGACCGCTCCGGCCGCTACACCGCCCGTGATTTCGGCATGAATTATCTCTCCTCATTGGAGCCCAATGCCATTATCTTCACCAATGGCGACAACGACACCTTCCCGCTCTGGTACGCCCAGGAAGTGGAGGGTTATCGCACCGACGTCCGAGTGGTCAACCTCTCTTATCTGACCACCGACTGGTATGCCGCCCAGCAGAAACTCCCCGCCTATGAGGCCAAGCCCGTCGACATGCTCGCCACGAACCAAGACCTCGGCCTCGGACGCCGCCAGAGCGGATTCGTCGACGTCGAAGGACAAGTTGCCACGCCCTATGTCGGCCCCGTGCTCGACTTCCTCAAGGATTATTATGGCCCCAACCCTGACCGTTACGGCTATTCGTACCCCATTGTCAGCGCCAGGACCCTGATTATCCCCGGCGACACGCTCAAGGGCCAAGATGACATCGTCTTTGACCTTGCCAGCATCCTCAATGCCAAGAATCATCAGACCATCCTCACTCAGAGCGACGTCCTGACCATGGACATCCTTGCCACTTCCGCCGCCAACGGCTGGAACCGACCCATCTACTTCGCCAACACCGTGGCCGACGATTATTACCTCGGTCTGCGCCCGTGGATGTATAATGCCGGCATGGCCCGCAAGGTCGAACCCCGCTACTCGACGGCCCCCTCCAAGGCCATGAATGATTCTGCCTACGTCAACGTCATGACCCGCTTCCGCTGGGGCGGCCTTGACGCCCCCGATGGCGACAAGGTCTACCTCGACGAAACCGTCAAGCGCATGGTGGCCTCCACCCGCTATTCGATGCTCGAAATCGCCGAATCGCTCTATCTCGACGGCCAGTATGACAAGGCGCTCGACGTGCTCAACCTCATGACCGAGAAGCTCCCCGCCTCCGTGACCCCCTACGGCGTGCAGGAAGGCGACGCCATCGCCGCGCTCTTCATTGACTTGGGCCGCAAACTCGGCGACTCCAAGGCCATCCAAAAGGGCGTGGAGATCTATCGCACGGAGATCATCCGCTTGGCGCCCTATCTGCCCTGGCTCGACTCGCTGACCCCCGCTCAGCATGCCTCCGTCAGCGTGGCTGACCGCGCCGTGCTCTATATCCGGGACACCGAAGGCGGATTCTCCTACATCTACAACCTTCTGCTACAGTATCAGGAAGCCGCCGGAACCGAGGCCATGCAGAAGCTCATCGGCGAAGTGAAGACTTCCACCGGAGTGAACCTCGAAAGATACCTGTGATCAACCTCTTTAAAAGGCTGATTGTTCAGCCCCCGCTGCTCTATCGCCTCCTCTTCCCCGAGGCCGTCTGGCGAATTCAGGTGGCCGGCCGCAAGGTCGCCTACCTGACGTTCGACGACGGCCCCGTGCCCGAGGCGACGCCCCGGGTGCTCGAAATCCTTGACCACTACGGCGTCAAGGCCTCCTTCTTCATGGTGGGCGACAATGCCCGCCGCTACCCCCATCTCTACGAAGCCGTGCGCGCCGCCGGCCACACCATCGGCAATCACACCATGCACCACATGCGCGGCCGCAAGACCTCCTTTCGCCGCTATGTGCGCGACATCCTCGAGGCCAACGAGCTGCTCCACGTGTCAATGTTCCGCCCGCCCCACGGACTGCTCTCCTTCCGCCAGGCCCACACGATTCAGAAGCATCTGAACATGGTGATGTACGACGTCGTCACCCGCGACTATGCCCGCCATATCACGCCTGACGAGGTCGTCAACAATGTCAAGCGCTACGCCCGCAGCGGCTCCATCATCGTGTTTCACGACTCCGAAAAATCCGCCCAAACCACCATCGCCGCCCTCCCCCGGGCCATCGAATGGCTCCTCAGCAATGGATTCGAACTTCGAGCGCTCCCTTCGCCGGCTTAACCTCCCTTACGCCGTCTGCGCCGTGGGCCCGGTCGATTCCGCCGCCCGCGACTCCTTCCGGCGGTGGATCTCCGAGGGAAAACACGCCGGGATGTCCTACTTGGAGAAATATGACCCCGTGCGAGCCAATCCGGAGCTCCTGCTGCCCTCCGCGCGGTCAATGGTGATTGTTGCCTTCCCCTATCGTTCCGACGCCGAATTTGGGCTCCCTATGGCCCTCTACGCCCGCGGTAGGGACTATCACGACGTCGTGCGCGAATATCTGACCCCCATCGCCGCCGAAATCCCCGGCGAAACTCGCATTTGCGTCGACACTGCCCCCCTGCGCGAACGCTACTGGGCCGCCCGCGCAGGCCTCGGCCAAATCGGACGCAACAACCAGCTTTTCGTGCCCGGATTCGGCTCCTACTGCTTCATCGGAACCATCCTCACCACCGCCGAACTCACCCCTCGCCAACCCTTCCAATTCGCCTCCACCGACCCCTGCGGTGACTGCCGCCGCTGCATCCAAGCATGCCCCGGCCACTGCATCCCCGCCGACGGCACCGCCATCGACGCCCGCCGCTGCATCAGCTATCTCACCATCGAACACCGCGGCCCACTCCCCCCGGACCTCAAACTCCGCTCCCTCTACGGCTGCGACATCTGCCAATCCGTCTGCCCCCTAAACGCCGCCACAGCCCCAACAAATATCCCCGAATTCGCCCCCTCAGACTCGCTAAAGACCCTCACCCTCAACCAAATCGCCCAATTAACCCAAGAAGACTTCTCCCAAATCTTCAAAGGCTCAGCGATTAAGCGCACAAAGCTCTCCGGCCTCCAAAGAAACCTCCAACAATTGATAAGATGAAATTGCCCTCAAGATTTTGTCCCTCAGCGGCTTATTATAGATTATTGGCTCTCAATCCGGAAGAGCCCGTTACCGTTTGCGCGGGTGAGCGGTTTGATAAGCGCGTCAAATCCGCGCATCGAATGACGATTGCCGATACGCGCGGGCCGCTCGACCTGACCGTCCCTATCGCCAAGCCCTATGGGCGCACATGGGCCACGACCGAGGTCTCGCGCCACAACGACTGGTTCCAACTCATGTGGACCGCCCTTGAAAGCGCCTACGGACGCACGCCCTACTTCGAATTCTACGCCGACGACTTCCGCCCGCTGCTCCTCGGAGTGGATGATTTCGGCTCCGTCGGCGACCTCAATTTCCGCTTCGATTGCGCCATTCGCCGCGCCCTCGGACTCACTAACCCCGTCAGCTACTCCCCCTCGGAAGCCGACCCTATGCCCATCCCC